>CAZSNH010000136.1:0-7201 GCA_964607855.1 uncultured Hyphomicrobium sp.
GTAATCCCGCCGATACTGACGCTGCCGAGCGTCACCGGCGCAATGCGTGCAACACCGTTCGCAGTGCTGACCCCGTGCGTGAAGTCACTCTTGTCGAGATAGATGCCAGCCTTTTCGGCATCCTCATAGGTAAGGGCAACCATGGTTGCACCTGTGTCGATGAGAACGTCCACGGGGCGGCCATTGATCTCGACTTCGGCATAGTAATGGCCGTTCGACTGCGCCTTGAGCTCGACGATGCCATCGGCCTTGGCGGTCGCATTCTCGGAAGCAACCTCTTCTTCCGAGCGGGCGGCATTCTCTTCGGCAGGTGCGGTGCCGATCGCGTTCGTGGCAAAACTCTTCAACTCGTCGAAGTGGGTGATGGAGGCGACGATCACCATGGCACAGATGGCCCAGCTCGCAGCCTCGGTGATGAGCGACCTGGTGCCTGATGAAAATGACATGACGGCCCGAACTCGAAAATATGCGCCCCGGGACCCTATGGGCCTAAACAGCCTTCTAGTTCCGCAGCGTCAGGAAATCTCCGGAGACCTCATATGATCTTAAACGCTTTAAAAAACTCATACCAAGCAAGTTCTCCTTAAGATTTCCGGGCGGTGAGACGAGCGCTTCAACATCTGTCACTTCAATGGGGCCGACCATCACGGATTTGAGGCGAATGGGCGCCGTGAATGTTGTGCCGTTGGCTGTCTGGACGGGCACCGAGAACGTCAAACCATCAACGTCGATGCCGGCCCGCGCCGCGTCTGTTGACTTTAAGACCACTGTCGTAGCGCCGGTATCGACGATAAAACGCGTTTGCGAACCGTTAACTGTACCCCGCGCAACGAACGATCCATTGGGCTGATTGCGGACGCGAACGGCCTTTTCACCCGGCTCTCTGCCCTCGATCCAAAGTGCGGTGCCGGGAGGCGCAATCTCTCCCGTTACGCGGGATGCGACCTGCGTGATTTCGCTTCGATAGGCGTAACCGGTGATGAGCGCGAAACAGAGAACGAGCCAGATGATCGCATGGCGGGTTGCTTTACCGGCACGGCCCCCATACTCGAAACGCAGCGAAGCAGCGTATAGGCCCACGAGCGCGAGCCCGATGAGAATGTAAGCGATCTCGCCCGCCTCAAAATTCTGAAAGAGGCCGCCGGCCGTCAAATAGAGCGCAATCGCTGCGGCGATCACGATAAGAAGAAGCGTAACAATCCGGAGCATGGGACTATCTCTTCGCGGGCAGCAATTTCCGCGCCGGAAGTTCGTTCATGATGCGCCGGCGCTCAGCGGGCGTCATCGAGCTCCATCGGGCGATCTCATGGATGGTACGATGGCAGCCCTCGCATTGCCCCGTCACTTTGTCGATGACACAAACATTGATGCAGGGCGATTCCAAGGTCGCAATCTCCGGGGCAGCGGGGCATTTGGACAGCGTCCATGTAAGTGAGGGGCTATTAAATTACAATCGGGGACAGCTGACCGGCCCGGAATGGCCCGGCTAACGAACCGCGCCGGCCACTGCGGCCTTCTGCGCGGGCACGGCTCGGAGGCGCGGTTGGCGCGTGGAACGATGCGCGGCCGCTTCCGGGCTCCTATGACGTTCCTCGCCGGGGGTCTGTAACGGCGGAAGCGGCGTCATCACCCGTTCCTTGGGGAAATAAACGATCGCTTCAGTGCCTTTGCGCAACTCCGAGCGCAGCTCGAATGTGCCCCCGTGCAGTTCAATGAGGTTCTGCACGATGGGAAGGCCAAGGCCAGTGCCGCCTTCCGCGTTTTCATGAGCAAGGGAACCCTGTCCGAAGGCTTGCAGCACTTTCGGGATTTCGTCCTCTGGAATGCCGGGTCCGGTATCCTTCACCGCCAGCACCTGTCCGCCTGCTGGGTTATCGATGATGCTCACCGTGATGCGTCCGCCTTTCGGCGTGAACTTCAACGCATTCGACATGAGGTTGAGGCAGATCTGGCGAACGGCCCGCTGATCGGCCCACACCTGCGGCAGGTTTGCGTCGAAATCTTCGACAATTTCGAGACCCTTGGCCTGCGCTCTTAGCCGCAACAAACGATGGCAGTCCTCGGCGACGTCGACAAGGCGCACGGGTTCCTCATGCAGTTCGTAGCGTCCAGCCTCGATGCGGGAGAGATCGAGAATTTCATTGATGAGGTGCAGGAGATGACGTCCACTATCGTGGATGTTGTCCGCATATTCCTTGTAGGTCTCGTTGCCAATCGGGCCAAGAACCTCGGCCTTCATCACCTCGGAGAAGCCCATGATGGCATTGAGAGGCGTCCTCAATTCGTGACTCATGGTGGCGAGGAAGCGCGACTTCGCGCGATTTGCGGCTTCGGCTCTTCGGCGCGCTTCGTCGGAGCGCAGCTTTTCTTCTTCGAGTTCGGCGATGAGCGCGTCCTTCTGCGAGCGGAATTCGAGCATGGCAACAGCCGTCGAGCACAGGCCCTTTGCGACGAAGATGAAGTAAACATGGACGCCAATCGCCATCGATGCCAAGGCGAAGTAGAAGGGGTCACCGATCAGCATCAGCCGGCCGACGACGGTGACCGTCATCGGGATCGTTCCAACGTAGAGAATAGGGAGTACCGTCGACGCAAACGTGGTTCGGATGGCGATGAGTACGATCAAGGTCGCAAAGATGAAGACATGCGAGGAGAAGACAGCGGAGTTCGCTGTTTCTTGATCGAGCATGCCAACGAAAGCAAATCCCGCCCAGATGATGCCGTTCAGGAACTCAGCAAGCAGGAAGCGGCGCTTCCAGGCAGCAAGATCGGCCTCCTCGCGCATCAGCGTGTTGAAGCGCCGGCAAAGTTCGAGCAGAAGAACTTTCGCGGCTATGACGAGCAGAAGCCAAAGGCAGCCTTGAAGTGCCGGGGCCCAGAACATCGAAGCAAGCGCAAAGATTGCCGAGAGCGCCCAGATCGTAGCGGCGGCCGTCTGCTCATTCTTGACGAACATCGACAGCAACTCATAATCGAATTCGCTGCTGCCGGGAGATGGATTGTTTAGGCGTTGGCGGGCGGCTTTGATGTCTTGCGCGGTGCGCAGGCGCAGGTCGCGGTTTCCCCGCAACTTATCCATAGCCTCGGCTTTTGCACTGCGTGCCATTCGACGAGTACAATCCCATGCCACTGTTAAGGTTTTGACTTCCCTTCAAAATCAATCAACGTCTCTCCTTTGGTCGATCAATTTTTCAGCTCGTCATAGGTAAATGTCGTCGTAATTCGCTAAGGAGCCGTTTATTTCCGGAACAGAATCTTAAGGATTTTAAACGTGCAACTCAGCCCCATGCTCCGCTCGGCAAGAGTCCAGCGATGGATGGCGATCCTGGCGCTGGTGGTTCTCGCTGCTTTGCTGGGAAAACGCGACCCAAAGCACAGCCCACCGCTGGGGTCTCCGGGCGGAACGATTAAGGGGCGCGTCAATCTGGTCGATGGGGACAGTTTTTTTCTTTCGGGCCGGGAGGTACGCCTAAAGGGCATCGACGCTCCGGAGGGTCGACAGACCTGCTGGAAAGAGGGTAAGGAGTGGGCATGCGGTCAAGCATCCCTTGAGGAGCTTCGCTACATAATCGGCGGGCGAGATGTGACGTGCACCGCCGTCGACGTCGACAGGCATGGTCGTGTACTTGCCTATTGCCGGGCCGGTGAAAAGAGCCTCAATCGCGAAATGGTGGCTTCAGGCATGGCCGTGTCGTATGGGGATTTCGTTAAAGAGGAATTGGCAGCCCGGATTGCCCGAAGGGGACTGTGGAACAGCAGGTTCGAAAAGCCGAGGGATTGGCGTAAGCGCAACCGCGTCGGCATCTGAGGTCATGCGCCGCCCGGGGGACTGGAAAAAATCGATCGATTCCAGAAGATTGATGGTGCAGATGAGGCCATACGTGGAGTCTGCTGCAGCCGTTAATCATGCTGGCTGGCTGCAGATGTTACGTAGGGAACAGCCGCCCTCGGAAATGATTTGCAAGAAAGGGGACTGGGCTATGGCGCGGCAGAAGTTTAGGGGAACAACATGCGTCTCACGATTATAGGGTGCAGCGACGCATTCGGGTCCGGTGGCCGCCTGCAGACCTGCTATCATGTGAGGCACGCGAAAGGTGAGTTCCTCATCGACTGCGGCGCCACGGCGCTCATTGGTCTCGATCGCATGGGGCTCGACCCCAATCGCATTCCTGCAATTTTCGTTTCACACCTGCATGGCGATCATTTTGCCGGTCTCGTTTGGTGGCTGATCCATGCCAATCACGTCTCAAGCCGGCGCGAACCTCTGACAATCACTGGACCGGCTGGAATAGAAGCCCGCTTCACGACCACCGCAGAAGCGCTCTTCCCCGGTTGCACCAAGACGCCCCGGCATTTCGAATTGAGGTTCGTGGAGTATGCCGAGCGCCAACCTATAACGGTTGCGGATGTGACCGTAACACCTTTCGAGGTGAGCCATCCCTCAGGAGCGCCGCCTTATGCGCTGAGGTTTGACATCGAGGGGCGCACGATCGCGTTCTCGGGCGATACGGAATGGACCGACAATCTCATCGGTGCTGCAACGGGAGCGGAACTCTTCATCGCCGAGTGTTTCGGATACGAACGTGACGTGCGCTATCACATGACGTGGCGCACCATCGAGAGAAACATTCCAAGGCTCGGCGCGAAGCGCATTCTGCTCACCCACATGGGTCCGGACATGCTTCCGCATCGCGCCGAGATCACAGATCCGCGCGTCCTCATCGCCGAGGACGGGCTGGAAATAGATCTCTGATCTTGCATGCCTTCAGAGTTGGACAGGCTCCTGCTTGAAATCCGCGCTTGCCGCATCTGCGCCGAGCGGCCCGCTGGCAAGGCGCTGCCCCATGACCCTCGTCCAGTATTGCGTGTCCGCCAAATGGCACGCATTGCTGTTTGCGGGCAGGCCCCGGGTGTTCGCGTTCATTCCTCGGGCATTCCCTTTACCGATCCTTCCGGAGATCGACTGCGCGCGTGGATGGGGGTCAGCAAAGATGAATTCTACGACGAGGAGCGCGTCGCGCTCATTCCCATGGGGTTCTGTTTCCCGGGTCTCGATCACAAGGGTGCAGACCTGCCTCCAAGGCCTGAGTGTGCACCAGCGTGGCGAGCCAGGATTTTCTCCCTGCTTCCCCAATTGGAACTCGTCCTGCTCGTCGGGCAGTATGCGCAGCGCTGGCATTTGGGTTCGGAGGCAGGGCGAAACCTGACGGAAACCGTCGGGCGCTGGGAGACCATACTTGGCGCAACGTCCCGTCCACGCCGCATCCCGCTTCCACACCCCTCCTGGCGCAACAACCGTTGGCTGAGGGACAATCCCTGGTTCGAGAAGAAACTCTTGCCCCGCCTGCGCCGGGAGGTTCGTGGAATTCTCGAGCGAAAGTGAAATGACAATCCAGATTTGAGCTGCTTGTGCGCTCAAATTGGAATATGTTCCTATTACCCGCCATCTCTGAGGTAGGGATTTTCAATCGGAACTGAACATGCTCGACGATATGGACGTCAAGATCCTGGGCCTCCTGCAGAAGGATTGCACGCTGCCGGTTGCCGACATCGGAAAGGCCGTCGGCTTATCGACGACCCCCTGCTGGCGGCGGATACAGAAGCTTGAAGAGGCTGGCGTCATCAAGGGGCGTGTCGCTGTACTAGATCCGCGTATGGTCAATGCGGGCGTTACTGTCTTCGTATCCATCAAGACCGACAAGCATGACATTGCATGGCTCGACAAGTTCCGCCGCGCGGTCGACGACTTTCCCGAGGTCATCGAGTTTTATCGCATGTCGGGCGAGGTGGATTACCTGCTGAGGGTCGTGGTGCCGGACATCGAGGCCTATGATGTTTTCTACAAAAAACTCATCGGACGCATCGAGATTGCCAAGGTTTCGTCAGCATTTGCCATGGAACAGATCAAATACACGACCGCGCTGCCCCTCACATTTGCGCGTGGCAAAGACACCGATTCGAATCGCGTCGCGCGCTAGTTGATTCCGCTTATGAGCCTCGCTTTGGCGGTGGGGAGGGAATCGGATAATCGGTTTCCTTCGCGTTCAGATCATCGGCGGGTTAACCCATGAACAAGATAAAGATGGCCGGCGTGGTCTTATCCTCACTCCTGGCTGCGGGCTGTGCCGGCGAAGGGCCTAGTTCGAAGCTGACCACACAATCCTTGAAGCAGCACCGTACAACGCAGGCTTCGACGGGCAACGAGAAGCTCAAGGCTTTCTGTGCACAGCGCCATCTCGACCACCAGGAAGGCAGGTCTCCGGGTGGCGCTAAGTCGCTCGAGCAAAAGATGGCCGACGACCGGGCTTGCGCAACGCTCAGCATGTAGCCCGCGAGAGTGGCCGGCCTATACAAGCATGACGACGCCGCCGAGCACGAAGCAGGCGAGCGCGGCTATAACAATGACGATGAACGTCAACGTCATTCCGAAAACGCGAAGCTTCAAAATCTGCGGCGATCGGGAAAGCCCGTAAGCGTGTAGGATTCGTCCCGCCAGCAAGAGCGCGCCTAGGCCATGCAGGAGCACACTGGGTGCTTTCACGCTCTCGGCGAGCGCCATCAGTACGAGCGCCATCGGAACATACTCGGCGAAATTGGCATGAACGCGCATCCGCCGGAAGAGTTCCGGGTCTTGTCCCGGCCCGATCTCAACTTTGGCACGGCCGCGCTGTCCAATGACGCGCATGCTCAAGTACACGAAAAGCGCGCCAAGCAACGCCGCATAGAAGGCCGTGATTGGCATGAATGTCTCCCCCTGAAATACGGCCGATTGAACGGGAACTGAGACCATAATCCAGGCAATTTTCGGGAGCGGCAGCCGCTTAAGGTACGACCAAGCTGGTGAAGGGTGCTACGTAGGCTTGCAGCATGACGAGAAGGCCGACGAGGGAGGCGAGCGCGATCGAATGCCAGAAGACGAAGCGAAGGATGGTTCCCTCATGTCCGAACCATCCGGTGGCCGTCGAAGCAACGACGATGGACTGGGCATCGATCATTTTGCCCATCACGCCGCCGCTCGAATTGGCGGCTCCCATAAGAACCGGCGAAAGCCCGAGTTGCTCCGACGTCACGCGCTGCAGTCCGCCGAAGAGGACATTTGAGGCCGTATCGGAGCCTGTAAGCGCCACACCGAGCCAGCCCAGCATGGTCCCGAAAAATGGATAGAACCAGCCCGTCTGTGCGAAGGCGAGTCCCAAGGTGG
>CAZSNH010000137.1:0-7196 GCA_964607855.1 uncultured Hyphomicrobium sp.
CCACGACCGCAAGCTGCCCGACAAGGCGATCGACGTCATCGACGAGACGGGCGCCTCGCAGATGCTGGTGCCGGAAGGAAAGCGCAAGAAGAAGATCACGGTGAAGGAGGTCGAGGCCACGGTGGCGACAATGGCACGCATTCCGCCGAAGACCGTCACCAAGTCGGATGCCGAAATCCTGATAAATCTCGAACGCGACTTGAAGCGCGTCGTGTTCGGGCAGGACGAGGCCATTGTTGCGCTCTCCGCGGCGATCAAGCTCGCGCGCGCCGGATTGCGCGAACCCGAAAAGCCCATCGGCTGCTACCTGTTCTCTGGTCCGACGGGTGTCGGCAAGACGGAAGTCGCAAAACAGCTCGCGGCACTCATGGGTATTGAGCTGCTGCGATTCGACATGTCGGAATACATGGAGAAGCACACGGTCTCACGATTGATCGGCGCGCCTCCCGGTTACGTGGGCTTCGATCAGGGCGGCCTCTTGACCGATGGCATCGATCAGCATCCTCATTCCGTGTTGCTGCTCGACGAAATCGAAAAAGCGCATCCCGATCTCTTTAACATCCTTTTGCAGGTGATGGACCACGGCAAGCTCACCGACCACAACGGCAAGGCGGTCGATTTCCGCAACGTCATTCTCATCATGACGACGAACGCGGGCGCGTCCGACCTGGCGAGGCCGCCGATGGGATTCAATCGCACGAAGCGGGAGGGCGAAGATTCAGAAGCCATCAACCGGATGTTCACGCCCGAGTTCCGCAATCGGCTCGATGCCGTCATTGCATTCGCGGGGCTTACTCCGGAAATCATTTCCAAGGTGGTGGAGAAGTTCATCTTCCAGCTCGAAGCCCAACTTGCGGATCGCGGTGTTACGATCGAGATCAGCGAAGCCGCCTCGCGGTGGATCGGCGAGATCGGCTACGACGAGAAGTTCGGCGCGCGGCCCTTGGCGCGCGTCATTCAGGAGCACATCAAGAAGCCGCTGGCTGACGAGCTTATCTTCGGCAAGCTTGAAAACGGCGGCACCGTCAAGGTGGATCTCGAGGGCACGGGCCTCGACCGCAAGCTCGCGTTCGAGTACGTCCCGGCCGATCCTTCGAAGAAACTCAAATCGAAGGACGAGGACGAGGAAGATCTGGACGAAATCGCCTCGCCAGCGCTCGTCGATGCGTCGCCTCGCCGTGCACTTCCGGGTCCCGGGAAGGATAAGAAGGATAAGGGCTTGCGCCCTACCGGCGGAACGGTACCCACCGTGCCGCGCAAGCGCGAAGAATAGGACCTCTCCCGCAGACGGGGGTCATCGCATCGCCTCTCCGTTCGAAAGGAGGGGCGATTGCGTTTTATCCGTTGGGGCAGGGATAGATGTCTTTGAAGGCTTCGATGATTGTTTCCCTGGTGGGGCGGCCCCACTTGTCCTGGTTTTTCTCTGCCCAAGCGAGATAAACATGCGCCAAATCGTCGATGTTGATGCGATCGGGCCTGCAGATCCCGTCGTCGGGGCGCGACAGACGTATCGTCGATCCCAGGAATCCGGCGCACGATGATTTAAGCTGTATGTAGTGGGCTGAGACATCACCCCCTGTGGGAGGGGGCAGGGCCGCGTACTGTCTGCAGAGATCGATGAGAACGCTCGACTCATCTGCGTGGGCAAGCTTCACGCCGAGTACGATCATGGCTGCGCCGACGCGAAGGGCCTTTGATGTCATGGAAGATTCGACCTCCCTATGTTGGTCGGGCCTCCCTAGCACGCAGCAGACCGAGAGACAAAGTGCGAAGCCGGTTTTGGGAGGGACGGAGGCGAAACTTGGCCTCCGCCCCGTCACACTATCTTGAGAACACTCCAGCCGGATCGATGCGGGTCACCTTGAGAATGGCCGCTACCGCCGAGATAGCACACATCACTACCGTCAGGATGAAGAGGATGACACCGAGTTGAGGTGTGATCAGAATGAGCAGGGTCGTCTTTTTCGTCGCCGCCACGATGCCGAGACACATGATGAAGCCGATCACAAATCCGATGACCGCGCTCATCAAGGCTTGCAAGAGGATGACGGCGTGGATGTATCCAGCGGAAGCGCCGAGCGCGCGCAGCGTCGCAAACTCGTTCAAGTGGTCTTTGGTGTTGGCATAGAGCGTCTGAGCCACGATCACGATGCCGACGATGACACCAAGCGCGAGGCCGCCGATCAATGCGCCGCCGGCGCCTGTGTTGAAGAGCCAGTAGCGGATGCTGCGCTTCCTGAACTCATGGTGGGTCAGCACTTCCGTGTCGGGGAGTCGGGCTTGGATGGCCGATCGCACCTCCTCGATGTTGGCGCCGGGAGCAACCTTGACCAGCTGATAAGTGGCCTGGTCGGCACTTGTGCCGGTCAGCATCCGGGCGCGAGTGATTGAGGTAATGGCGTACGGCATGGTCGTGAATGAGCGCACGCCCGTGGTTACTGCCGTGATCTGGACGGTCTGTCCATTGATCTCGGCGCGCGCGCCGCGCCCGTCAATGCCGAGATCCTTGAAATAGAACCGATCCACGGCGACCGAATTCGGCGTCGAGAGATCGTCGACGCTGCCTTCAACGATATTCCATGGCTTCAGACCACCGTTGGCCCAGTCGAGCCCCACGAGGATGAGTGATTTCTTGCCGCCCTGCGGTTTGCGCCAGGAGGCAAAACTGACGATGATCTCTTCCACTTTCTGCACGCCGGGTGTGGAAAGGAGGGAATGTTTTTCGCGCCCGATAAGAAGTGAGGGATCGTCGAAGCTCTTGGTGCCGATTGGAACCACCCAGAGGTCGGCGTCCTTGACCTGGTCGATGACCACCGCAATTTTTGCGCGCGCGCCCATGAAGAGGCCGGACTGGACGGAGACGAGCACGACAGCGAACACGATGCCGATCAGGGTGACGAAGAGGCTCAGTTTGTCATGGAAGAGGTTCCGGTAGGCGATCTTGGGAGCCATCTTGATGGCTTTTGTGGTATCGGCTTCGAGGCCTTGAGGGGTATCCATGGCATCTATCTTTCGATGGTACAGCAAGCATCATTCCGGGGATGAAAAGTGCCGGACCTATCTATATCAAGTCCGGCACTCTTCGCGACTGTTACTCGCTGCAACCCTTAGCAGCCGACCGAGATGGTCACGCCGACGGCCGGGATGAACTTCTTGCACTTTTCACTGTCATCTTCCGACTTTTCTGTAGTCTTGGGCTCGTCGGCCTTTACTTCGGCAACTGTTGCCGCTGGCTCCTTCGGCGTCTCGACAGCCGTCTCGGCGGGTGCCGGAGGACCATAGGGCTCTGCAGCCGAAGTGGTGGCAGATACAGCAGTCGTGCTGGTGAGCGGCTCCGCGGCAGCAACTTTGGTCGTTTCCGTCTGGATCAGGGCCTTGCTTCCGGTCGGACCGTTCTCGGCGCTCTCGGTCTCCTGCGAAGTATTGCTAGAGCTATTATCCGATTTCGTGGAGGTGATGGCGGCCGTGTCAGCCTTCTTGCTGCGCTTCGCCGTGCTGTAGGTCTTAGCATCATCCGTTTCAGAGCGCGCTGCATATGCCGCTGCACCCTTGTGGGCCTTCTTCGCTGCAGCGTAATTGCTGTTCAAGCCATGGCCTTTGGAGGGGCGGGCGATGAAGCTTCCAAGCGGGCCGTTGAAGTAGAGCTTCACGCCGTTGCCCGCGTGAGCGGCGGTCGAAAGAGTGGCGGTGCCAGACACGATGGTCGCGGCAAGGGTGAGGATCAGGGTCGTTTTCATGGTCGTCTCCCAATGAGTTCGATTTCGAAGGAGCTTCTCGGCGGGTTTCAAGGTGCGCCGTTCATCGCTTGAGGCCCATAATGGCGTTTGCGCAGGACGATCGCTGTTCCAACAGGAACAATGGACGAAATATCTGAGAAAATCCGATAAGACTCGGAAATGACGAGGAAAAAATTACGCAACCTCGATCGGGAATGGCGCTGCTCAGGTGCGTTGAGCTGGCACAAAAAAAGCCGGGAGGGGTGGCGGATTTTGCCGTGTGGACGGGGCCACAAGCTCAATCCGCGACCATCTCCCGGTCAAGGCTCCTTCGAACGTACTCAGGGGTGGTGAAGTCTTGGGGTGTTTCCGGCGTGGGCCTTGTTAGCAGCCCACGCTCACCGTGATACCGACGGCCGGGATGAATTTCTTGCAGCCCACATTCTTGCTCGGGGTGGGGGTGGCCTCTGCTGCAGGGGCCTCCTGCTCGACTGTCACCAGCTCAGTGGCGGGGGTGGAAGCGACCGCCGTCTCCGGGATCACAGCCACAGCGGTCTCGGTCGCTGCAGGGGTCTCCGCAACTGCCGGCTCCGGCTGGGTCACGGCTGTATCAACCTTGGTCAGGGCAGCAGAAGACGAGGGGGCGGCAACGTAAGTGCTTTCCGTATCTTTGTTTTCTGCCTGGGCCGCGGTCGCGTTCTCCTCTGCCTTGCTGGCCGCGATCTCCTGCTGGCGGCGGGCTTCGGCCTTTGCGGCGGCCTTGGCCTGGGCCTTGGCGCGCGCCTGGGCCTGTGCGTTGGCACGTGCCTGGGCGCGGATCTTGGCCGCACGCGCTTTTTCGGCCTGCTTTGCCTTGTGGGCGGAATGGGCAAGGGCGCCAACTGCGAGAAGGCCAACGGCGACTCCAACACCGAGGCCGCGGGCTTCGGCGGGGCGGGGAGCGGCAAGTGTCGTGGTTGCGAAGACGGCTGCGATGGCGCCGGCGATGAGTTTCTTGGTCATGGTGGTCTCCACTGAGTTCTGGTTTCGAAGGATCGTCCGAAGGTTCGTGCCAATCGGCTCTGACAAGGGGAGAGTGCGCTCTTCGTGTGCTTTGCGCTGTTCCTGATGGAACTGGACAAGAAATCTTTCGAGGAACGGGGAGGCCTCAGGCGAGTGAGGGGGTCGAAACGGCCGGTTGCGACGTCAACTTTGCAAAAAGCCGGCCGGCAAACCGAGCCGTTTCGTCGGCCACGAGATGTCTCTGACGGTCGACGGTCACGAGATGGTAGCTGTCCTCGAGCACGACGAGGTCCACGGGGCCCGACAGGTTTCTTTGCAGGTAAAAAGCGTTGTCGAGATCGGCGAGGCAGTCCTCGCGCGGGTGGATGACGAGGGCGGGCTGGCGAATGGATTTCAGTGCGTGCATGACGTGCTGGGCGAGGCATCGGCGCTCGAGGGCCGCAACCGCAGGGGTTTTTGCGATTGCCGGTGCCGCTCCGGGGGCCTTGAGCGCATTCTGAATGAACTCGCGGATGCGCTGATCCTTGATCCCATATTCCTGAGGGGCCGGAAAATCGAAGTGCTTCGCGATGGCGCGGAACGCAAGAAGGCGGCGTGCAAGCCGCATTTTCCAAGGGATCTTTTTTCCGTTGAGCCAGAGCGGCGTCGAGAAAAGCGCCAATCCATGGATCTTTTCCGGCCGCTCGTGGGCGAGCATGAGGGCGAGGAGCGCCCCCGTCGAGAGGCCGCCGACGATGATCTGGTCGCACTCTTTGCTGAGTTCCTCGAGGCTCTCTCTCGCGCTCGCAAGCCAATCCTGCCAAGTGGTGGTTCTGAGTTCGTCGATCTCGCCGCCGTGTCCAGCGAGTACCGGACAATGCACGCGATAGCCCTGGCCCGCGAGCCGGTTGGCCACATAGCGCATTTCGGCCGGCGAGCCGCAAAGGCCGTGGATCAGCAGGATGCCAGTCCTCCTGTTCGGCAAATCGGTCGGTTTGGCGTGGATCTGCATTGCGCAGTCTGTTCCGGTTGAGGCGTTGAACATTCTCTGACGCTAGATAACGAGAGGGAGCGGCGCTGTTCCGGATGGCACAGGAACGACACGATTAGGGGTTCTCGGTTTATGAATGTTTCCTGGTCAGGGCTGCGATAGATAACTGATTGGCGGATCAGCTTCCGATGCGCGCGGAAGGGCGAGTGAAAGGATGAATGGGGCGCAGAGCCGGTAGGGCAATGTGAACTGGGATGAGTACCCGGGCCTGGCGCCGTGGCGCCCGCCGGGTGTGCATCGATTTCAGCAATACGGGACGGCGATCGGCCACAATCCGCGAACTGCGCAAGATTGTGCGATCCGCAATCATCAAACCCCAAACCAAGCCCATCAGAAGGTAGTAGTGGCGCCAGTGATCGGTATCGATGATGAGGCCTTCGAAAATGATCGCCGCGAGGGTCGCGTAGGCAACGAGGAAATAGGGCTGGCTGGCCGTCCGCCTGAAGGCATGTCTTAACCCGTAGATCACGGTCAGCGCCGAGATGGTAAGATAGAGAAACCCGCCGAGCCATCCTGCATTGAGAAACATCGACAAGTAGACGTTGTGGACGTCTTCATTGTGGTAGGCCCTTGCGAACGTGAGGGCGCCGATGCCGAGCGGGTTCTCAACGATGAGGCCGCGGGCCTTTTCCTGTCCGCCGAAACGCCCATCGGGCCCGACGTCATAGCTCTGGGCGAGAGACGCGCGCTCTTCGAAGAGATCGGAGATCACATCTGACTGCAGGGCGGCAAGCATGACGAGCGCGGCTGCCGCAATGGTCGCAGAGCCGAGCAAGAGCAGCTTAACGCGCTCGATGTTGCGCTTCGAGGTGACGAACGAGAGATAGCTGTAGATCGCGATTGCAATAGCCATCGCGCCCCAGGCCCCACGAGAGAAGCTCAGCAATGCAGCAAACATCAAAAGGCCGAGGGCAGCGAATGAGACGACGGCCCAAAAGCCGCGCCCGGTCACCGCATCATGAAGCGTCTTGACGGCGGCGAGCACAAGGAAGGCGCCGAAGACATTCGGGTCTTTGAAGGGGCCGGCCGCACGGCCGAACTTCGTGAAGAGTTCGGAGGCACCCGGGACGGCATCGAAGTAGCCGGTGAGGCCGATCAAGGCCGCGATGACGGCGGCGACCGTATAGGCATTGAGAACCAATCGGGCATGAGCCACGGGGTTCTTGGCGACGAAGCCCGCCATGACGAAGGCCGAAATGGCGAGATAAAGGGAGATGGCCGTATGCGTGGTAGAGACGGCCGTGTCGGTTGCCAGTATGGAGGAGATGAAGGCGCTGGCTGAGATCACGAGCCATGCCGAAAGAAAGAGAACGTGTCCGGGAAGTATGATGACGAGGCCCGCCGCCGGCAGAAGCACGACAAGGCCGAACATGAGCGCATCTACGGGTGCCGGCTCGCTAAACACGATGGCGCCTGAGCCGATCGTTGATGCGACGAGCACGAGGAGC
>CAZSNH010000138.1:0-7186 GCA_964607855.1 uncultured Hyphomicrobium sp.
GCCCCTGCCGAAACGGCGCCCTCGTTGCCGCCGAGCGACAGACAAGCAAAGCGCGACGTCTCGTTGATTTCCTTGACGAGTTCGGAGATGAGCTGAACGGTGAGTTCGGCATGGGGGAACGCCAGGCTCGGTGGCGCCCACACCATAACCCCGTAGCTGGCCTTGCGGCAGCGATCCGCGAGAGACACAATGTCGGAAACCTTGATGCCCGCAATTTCGTCTGTATGAAGGGGAGCCCCCTTCATCACTGCGCGCAGAGCCGAGATGACGTCGGTTACCTCTTCGAGCGGGCAAGGAAGCGTGATGACTTCGCCGATCCGCGGACCCGTTGCACCACTTGTATCCAGTCCCTTGCCGATGAAAACGACCGTGCGCTTTGGCGGGGTTTCCGAGAGCAGGGATGTGTCCGCATTGACGACCCTTTCGAAAAAGCGCGGATGCAACTTATGCAGATCACTGCCCACCACGACGATGAGATCGGCGCGATTGCGCGTTTCGGTGAGTGTCGACATGAACCAGCCGGAGGTCTGCAGGACACGGAAATTCCGGTACTGTCCTTCGCTCAAGGCGTGATCGACCACACCCCCCGCCCTTTCGGCGAGTGCGATGACGGCGCGGATGCCGTCCACGTCGGTTCCGAGGCCGCCAAACAGGGGCAGACTTGATTTTGCGATGAGATCCCGTGCCGCCGTCAGAGCGTCATCGAGAGAGGCTTCCCGGCCATTGATCATGGCCTTGGCGCCAGAAACCTGTCGCTCGAAGCCGGCGACCGCCTTTTCGCAGCCATTACGCAGCACTTTCAAAGCGCCCTGGCTGCTCGCGATCTGCAAATCGTCGCAAAGTATACCGCAAAATGGGCAGGTTACGTTGTCGTGCGTCGTGTTTTGAGACCTAGTGCCGGGTGTTTCCCCGGCTTTAGATGCCGTCATGAGCCTGTTCTCGTTCTTTCGTCGAAGAGGAACCAAAGCATGGAGATGGGTTGAACTCAACGGTTTGCTCCGAACGCCTCGGGGCGGCGAAAACGCGCATCGATTGCGCGCCTGCCAAGAGGCCATTATTGTGCCGGGCGCCGGTAACGCTGCCCCAATAACATCTTGTTATTACTCGGAGGAAAACGAATGACCAAAGTTGGCGCGTTGTGCGCTGCATTGTTGATACTTCTACCATGCACGGCCTGGGCGCACGGGCCGACCCGACAGAAGGTCGTGCAATCAATCGAGATAAATGCGCCGGCCGACAAGGTCTGGGCAGTCGTCGGCAATTTTTCCGACATGAGTTGGCACCCGACGTTTCCAAAATCCGAAGGTAGCGGCAACGAACCGGGTGCGACCCGCAAACTGACGACGAAGGATGGCGGCACCATCGAAGAAACGCTCACCAAAATTGACGCCGCGGGCAAGACGCTGAGCACGGAAATGCCGAAGGTCGACGTGAAGGTCCTCCCAGTCGAGAACTACTCGGCCTCCTTCACGGTAAAGGACGCCGGCGGCAAGTCGACGGTCGAATGGAAGACGGCCTTCTATCGCGGATACGCGAACAACGATCCGCCTCCGGAGCTTTCCGATGAAGCAGCCGTCAACGCCATTACCAATCTCGTCAAGACGGGGCTTGAGGGCTTGAAGGCCAAGCTTGAGGCGGGTGGCTGAACAAGCGTAAGATCCCACGTAAGATCCGATGTATCCAGGATGTAGAAAATGGTGGGGCCGGGCTCGGATGAGCTTGGCCCTCGCTCTTTTTTGGGGGATGCCTCACCCTTGCTTCGGCGGCAGCGAACGCGAGGCGTTCATAACCAATCAGATCGGTGACAGCCTTTCAATTGTCGATCTGGCAACCCTCAAAACCGTCGCGGAAGTGAAAATCGGCGGCAAGCCCGCTGGGATCGCGCTCTCGCCAGATGGGGGGAAGGCCTACCTCGCTGCGCCCGAAAGCAAAGAGGTGGTGGTGGTCGACCTCACCGCGCGCGCTGTGACGCAGCGCTACAAGGTCGGCGAAGGGCCACTGGGGATTGCCGTCAGTCCGAAGAGTGGCCTCATCTACGTCGCCGACTGGTATGAGCATACGCTCTATGTCCTAGATCCCGCGACCGGTACGATCGTTGGTAAGGTGGCGACCGGCCAGTCGCCGTCCGGCGTCGCCGTGTCCCGAGACGGAAGCCTTATTCTGACTGCGGACCGCGACAGCAACGAGATATCGATCATCGACGCGCAAGACCTCAAGCGATTGAGAGGGATTGGCACCGGCGAGCGCCCTTTCGGAGTTACCATCGATCGGGATGCCCGCTTCGCCTACACGGCGAACGTCAAAAGCGACGACTTGAGCATCATTGATCTCGAAAAGCAAAAACTCGTGACATCAGTCAAAGTCGGGCATCGGCCGTATGCCGTGGCACTGGCCAAGGGGCGGGCATTTGTGTCGGATCAATACGGCGGAACGGTGAGCGTCGTAGATTTGATAAGCAATGAGGTCATAAAGACGATCCCGGTCGGGGAGTACCCGGAAGGTATCCTGGCCGATGCGGAGGAGGCCTATGTATACGTGGCCTGCTGGGATGCCAACACGCTGGAAAAGATTGACACGACAACCCTCGAAGTGGTGGGCAAGGCGGAAGTGGGAGCCGGTCCCAGAGCTTTCGGGGCATTCCTGCGCTGATAGGGTTCACTAGCGACGCTTATAGGCTCTTTCTCCGCCCCAGGTTTTTCATCATGTTTACCTATGAACTCGCTGATCTTGCGCCCCTTATTGAGGCATTAACAATCGATCATTTGCCGATCCGGATAGAGTAGAGCTAGAAAGTCGGCCCAAACGGCATCACGAACATGCCGGCACTGGAGGAAATGGAAACGATGCTGTTGCGAACGAGTGCAACGATTTTGGGAGCCCTTCTTGCGATTGCCCCGCTGGTGAGACCTGCCATTTGCGAACCAGCACCCACCGACCTTCTCTTTAAGCAGAAGCAGATGGACCTGGTGGGCCGGGGAGATGCCCTGACCTACAAGTTCAATCGCAAAGTTTCCGACGAGAAGTTGCTCGGTCCAGCATTCTCTGACGACATACGCGTGGGCGTAACCAAGATCAACGAGAAGGGCGAGCGGGAAGTGACGCTCGATGTCTTCTCGGGTAATCGCGCCCAGGATCAGCAGAGCTACCCCGACCTTACGATCAATCCGATCTTCTTGTGGTACCTGGACCGCACCGTGAAGCATATAGCGGGCCTGACGGGTGCCAATTCAAACTACCTAAAGGGCCGCTTCAGGGGCTCGTTCGACGACAAGGGCAAGGTCGAGCTTATTAAGCTTCAGTTCGGCGGCAAGCCGGTCAACGGCTACAAGGTTTCGATCATGCCCTATGTCGACGATCCCAATGCCAGTAAAATGCGTGGTTATAACAACTCGAAGTTCGACATCATTGTGAGCGATCAGGTTCCGGGGTATTTTGTCGAACTCAAGATGGCCATCGAGAGCCCCAACAAGGGCACACCGAAGATCGAGGAAACTCTGGGTATCGACGGTCTGGGAGAAACGAAATGACAGCAAAGGTTCTGAAACTAGGCTGCGCACTCGTTGCAGGCTCGCACATTGCCGCTGCTGCCTTGTCACCCGCATGGGCGATTGGCGCCGTTAATGACTATCCCACCGCAACGCGGGCCGATTACATTTTCGGCTGCATGCAGGTCAACGGCAACAACAAGCTCGTGCTCGATAAATGCGCCTGTTCGATTGACGTGATCGCAAGCCTTGTGCCGCATGAGGAGTACGTGGAGGCCGAGACCGTGATGGGCTACCGGCTGAAGGGCGGTGAGACAACAGCTCCAATGTTCGCCCAGGCGATGAAAGAGAAGGTTCACAAGCTCAAGCTCGCTCAGGTTGAGGGCGAGCTCAAGTGCTTCTGAAATCTGCGCAGCGCAAAGAAGAGTTCAAAAAAAGCGAGGCACCCGGTTCCCCAGGTGCCTCTCGTTTTTTGTGCAAGATGTTTTCTCAGCCAGCTCCTGCATCCGGCAACGGGCCCTTGCCCTTGAAGACCCCGCCCTCGGTGTCGGTCGCAAGTATATTGAGTTGGTCGGGGCCCAGTTCGTACGTGAATCGCATGCTGGGATTGGTGGCAATCGAGATCCCCGATTCCATTTTGAAGACAAGTTCGGTGCCGCGCTTTACCTCTAGCTCGTTGATGAAATGAGCTGGGAAGTACTTGCCCGTCTCAGGATCGATCTGCATGCCCGATGTATTGGGATGGCGGATCATGACCTGTGCCTCTCCCATCGGTTTATTGCCTTCGTTCGACTTGAAAGTGGGGAGGGCACCAAGATGAGAGATGCGCATCTCCCCGATATGCTGTGCGGCTTCCTCCGCATCCTTTAGCGCGATCGACGAGCATCCCCCGGCAGCCTTCACGAATGTTGAGGCCATGTGAAGTGTTCCATCCTCGGTTTCGATGATGGCGCGAATTTTCGAAAAGGAGTCGAAGCGCACGCGTGTCGAAAGCTTGCGGGCGCTTTGGCCTGCAGCACTACCGAACGCAATGCGCGCCGCCACGGGCGATGGATTGCGGTCGATCACCACGAACAGCGACTTCACCTTCCCAGCGACGTTGCCGCCGATACTTACGGTCACCGGGACCATGGCTGAATCTTCAGCTTTTTCGGGGGCATCGATCGTGACCATGCCGTCGTTTTCGAGGATTGTTCGTTCGCCGAAGAGATCTTTTTGGATCGTCGGCCATGGCTCCTCGTCGGCATGCACGGGGGTGGAGGCAGAGAAGAAGTAAAGGACAAGTAACGCGCCCAAGGTCGAAGCCAGTTTCATGTATGAAAATCCCATCGTTCTTTCTTCCGAGCGGGTGCTCAAAGGTGACGTGTCGGCGAGACCTCGGAATCTTTATCTTTCCGAAAACTTTACGCTGGCCTTGGAGCGCGCGCAAGACAGGTGGCCTTGGGCCAACAGGAGCTCTGGGTTCTTGGTTCAAGAATGACAAAAAAAGGCCGACGGAATGCCGCCGGCCTTCGATTGATCCGTTGACCGAGGTCAAATTTACGAACCCTTCGGGGAGTGGCGGGCACTGAAGATGCCCCCATCGGTATCCTTGGCATTCACCTCGATCGTACCGTCGCCCATGCTCGCGTAGGAGAAGCGGAAGTTCGGGTTCTCCGAAATCGAGATGCCCCCATCCATCTTGAAGATGAGTTCGTCGCCGGATTTCACGGAAAGCTCGGTGATGAAGCGGGCAGGGGTGAAGTTGCGGGTATATTGGTCCATCTGCATACCTGTGTACTGCACATGGCGTATCATCACCTGTGCCTCGGCCGTGGCGGCTCCATTGTCGCCCGGGGCGAATGTCTTGATCTGCATTTTGCCGAGATTGGCCATGGCCTCCTCGACATCCTTACCGGCTGGTGCCGAGCAGCCGCCGGAGGCCTTCACGAACTTGGTTGCCATGTGGAGCGAACCGTCCTCGAGTTCGACGACGGCACGAACGTTCGAGTACATGTCGACGCGAACGCGAGTCGAAATCATGCGCTCGCCCGCTCCCGCGCCTTTTCCGAAGGCGAATGTGGCGGCAACAGGGGCCGGGTTCTGATCAATGATCAACCAGAGCTTGGAGACTTTCGGACCAACGGCTTCCGGCATGCGCACGGTCAGCGGAACAAGGGCCGCATCGTCGGCACGATACGGAGCCTCGAGGGTGACGGTACCGTTTTCCTCTGCGATCGGCTTATCGCCGAAAACATCCTTGCGAAGGCCGGGCCAAACTTCGGATTCGCCTTCAGCTGCTGCCGGCAACGGGCTCGCCAGGAGCAGCGCTGCCATCACGGATGCCATTAAAAGTCTGTACATGTTGGACCTCTGTCGTCTTTGAAGCAGCCAATTATCTCATTACGATCTACGCATGTCTCTGTCGCTTCGTTTCATTCCCATTCGAGTTCCGCGAAAGCTGCCGAGATGTTACGGGCATGATACTGGTCCGCCAAGAGCCATTTGGATTTTTCCTCTTGCGCGGCGCTCTTCATGGCATCCGTCATCGTTTTTCCCTGTTTGATCATGGTGCGGACGTCCTCGGCAATGACGTTTAGGTAGGCAAGGAGAGGCTTGGCGGCCTCAGGCCAGGTAACCGAGGCCGGCCCGTGGCCAGGAACCACGCGATCAGCAGGGCTCATGGAGAGCCCGTCAATGACGTCGATCCAGCCCTTAATCGAACCGTCGATGGAGGGTATGCGATCCACGAACAAGAGGTCGCCGAGGAAGAGCGTGTTTGTAGTGCCATCTCGCACCGTCATGTCGTTGTCGGTGTGCGCCGTCTTCTGCGTTTCGAGAAGGAGCTTTCTCTCGCCGAGGTCCAACTCGAGCCTATCGGCAACCGTCAGAGTCGGCATCACGATCGTTGTGCCTTCGAAGGCCTCGTCACCAAGGTTCTGTTTGTTGATCGCAAGATAGCGCTCTTGGCGAGAGGCGAGCGCACGGGGCATTTTGTGGTGCGCCACAAAGGCCGTCCCAGCAGAAACGAAGGCGGCATTTCCGAACACATGATCCGGATGCATGTGGGTGTTGATGACGTAGCGGATCGGTTTGTCGCTGACGGCGCGCAGAGCAGCGAGAAACTTCCTGCCGACTGTCGCGCTGCCGCCCGTATCGACAACAGCGATGGCGTCTTTGCCAACGATGAAGCTGATGTTTGAGATGTCGCCGGCATTCATTGGTGAAAACTCTTCGTGCACGCCCGTGTGCGTGAAGATGCCGGTAGCGACTTCGGTTAGGCCGAGTTCTTGCGCCGCGCGTGCCGGAAAGGAAGGTACGAAAGGTGCAAGGACGGCGGCGGCCGCCGTTTCTAGAAAGCGGCGACGTGTCAAAGACAGTCCTCTGAGGACATTTTCGAACTCTGCCACGGATTGACCGCTCCTCAAGTGGATGCGCATTGTGAGGTCGTCTTTTTTGGCCTCATTCAGTGCCCTTCACCCTCTCGAATAAGGGGCAATTTGAGGTTCGCATCTTAGAGGATTTGGTCCCCAATCGCAGCAAATCGCTGAGAATTGCCTATTCCAGATTCTTTGGGGGGGGCGAATTATCTCCATTTTGGCCTTTACGTCAAGCGCCTGGGAATAGAAAAAAATCACCGCACAACTAGACATGCAACGCACAATTCGCGTTGTGCAGCGCACAAACCAACGAGAAATAGCGGAAAAAATGGGTCAGAAGCC
>CAZSNH010000139.1:0-7179 GCA_964607855.1 uncultured Hyphomicrobium sp.
CGACATAGAACGCAGATGCTGGCTCGCTCTGTTGGAATAACGTCACGCCCTTGTCATAGTTGCGAACGGCCTGATTGCCGATGATCGATTGCGCAACCTCTTGAGGCATGGCGCCGAAAAGCGGCGTGGAACGGACGATTTTCCAGTCATGAGGGTCCATAAACGTTGGGCTTTCACTTGCGGAGGGAGGCAAACGGCAATGGAGAGATTTAGCAGGCTTTGTTGACGCCGCCACTCCCTGGTTAAGCTTATCGGGATCAATCAATGTGGGGTCTTCGGATGGGCGCCTCTCACAGCTGGCGCGCGACGCGAACTCCACGATAAATGAAGCGCGTATTGGATGGAACATGGCCCCGGCAGGCCGAGCGAAGCACGCGTGGGCTGTCAATCCAAGATCCCCCGCGCATGACGCGCTGGCAGCCTGATAAATTGGGGGCCGGGCTGCCGTCAGCGGGTACTTCCCAGTAATTGCTGGAATGGCAGTCGGCGACCCACTCCCATACGTTGCCATGCATATCGTGTATTCCAAACGCATTGGCTGCGAACGATCCGACCTCCAGGGTCCGCTTTCGGTAGACACCTTTCTCGCTGCCGCCGTACGTACTCGTCCCGTCGAAATTGGCATCTGCAACTGAAATCGTGGCGCCGGTGGAGAATGGGCCCTCTCCGCCTGCCCTGGCGGCATACTCCCACTCGGCTTCGCTGAGGAATCGATACGTTTGCCCTGTCCGCCGTGAGAGCCAGGGCAGATACTCTGCGGCGACGTCGTCCCACGACACATTGATTACGGGACGTCTACCGCGGCCCCATCCCCCATCTCGCGGCTGGTGTTGACAGGCTCCTGCGGCGACGCAAGCGTCCCACTCCTCGAACGTCAGCTCATATTTGCCGACAGCGAGATGATAATCAATTCTCACGCGGTGCTGCGGCGCTTCCTCGGAGGTGTGCCCGGCCTCGGTTTCACTCGACCCCATGATAAACTCACCGGGTGGCAAGACCACCATCTCTGGACATTGCGCGCAATCCTTGAAGGAACTTCCGGGGGTGACGCAACGGTTCTCACCTTCGATCTTGACGACGAGACCCTCGCACCTCGGCAGGCTCTCCGAAGCACCCCGAACGGGAGCTCCGATTGCCAATGACGCGCAAATGAGGGCCGCATTAGGAAGCCAAGCCCGCTGGCATCTTTTCGATTGCTTTTCGTCCTGCATCTTAACTCAATCGTTGCAATCTTAGCCTTCCGGCACCCCGCAATGGGTGCTTGGTCACGATGGCAGGCGGACCCTGCGACGATACTGACGTGCGTCAACGCGGGCACGCTTGACAGTTGTTAAGCAGCCCAACTCAAGGGGCCTCTATCAGGCTCTGTGGAGGGCTGGCACCCCGCTTGTGCCGTGCCTCTCCGTGGGGAGGATTTTCGTGATCACCCAGAGAGCGCAATACGTGACGCGGAAGCTGAGGTATGCCACCTGGGCCCCGCTCTCATGGCTCTTTCTCATTTTATTCTCAGGCGCGGCGGCGGCCGGATTCGGCGCTTATAAGGCCGACGTCAAACCGGCAGATGTCTTTCCCGGGGCGGATAAGTTTGGGGCTCTCGAGGTAACACCGCCAGCCATCGCAGCTCTCAAGAACGGCGAGGTTGCAGGTTACGTTTTTGAAACGTCAGATATCGGCTACTCGGGAAAGCCGATCCGCATCCTTGCTGGTATCGACACGAATGGCACATTCACGGGCGCCAAAGTCGTCGAGCATCACGAGCCCATCCTCCTGGTCGGTATCCCTCCTGAAAAACTCTTCGACTTCGTCGCTCGACACGCCGGCCGCAACATCATCGAGATGTCAAAGGCGAGCACGGCCAAGCAGCTCGACGTCATTTCAGGCGCAACGGTAACGGCGGTTGTCATCTCGGATGGTCTCTTGCGAACAGCGATGGCGGTTGCCAAATCGCGCGGCATCGCCGGATTTCCTACCCCGCAGCAGCGTATTGCCGCCTCCGCTTCTGCGCCGGCCGAAAAGGCCGTCATCGCCGAGGTTCCCTACGTAAAGACCACGTGGACGACGCTCTTGGGCGACGGTTCGGTCCGGCGCCTGCATCTCTTGAATAGGGAGGTCGACGAGGCATTTGCCAAAATCGGCGTGGGCAGTCCCGAGCCCTATGCCAAGGCGGGCGTCCCCGAAGAAGATTTCATCGATTTCTATGCCGGTCTCGTCAGTGTGGAGACCATCGGCCGCTCGCTCCTCACGGGGCCCGACTACCAGTCGATCAAGGCCTGGCTTCAGCCCGGTCAGCAAGCACTTATTCTCGCTGCGAACGGCGATTACAGTTTCCGCGGCTCAGGCTTTGTGCGCGGCGGCATCTTCGATCGCTTCCAGCTCATTCAGGACGATCAGACGATCCTATTCAAGGACAAGGATTATAAGCGCATCGATCACCTGGACTCGGGCAATCCCGACTTCAAGGAGATTGGCATTTTTCGAATTCCTGCAGGCGCAAGATTCGATCCTACGCAGAGCTTTCGCGTCGATCTCCTCGCACAGCGTCCGATTGGCGCCACTGAAAAAGCGTTCACGAGCTTCACGCTCTCCTACCAGCTCCCCACTCGCTACTTGAAATTGGTGCCGGTTGCAACCGCGCCCACAACCGTCGCAGCGGAGACTTCGCCGGCAATTGCCGAGAAAAGCGAGCTTGCGACACCCGCCAGTGACCTGTGGATCAAGGTCTGGTGGTCGCGCTCGTTAGACCTCGTGATCCTGAGCTTCGCATTTGTGATCCTGACAATAATATTCTTCTTCCAGGACTGGTTGGTGAAACATCGCGTTTTGTTCACAAGACTGCGGAGCGGGTTCCTGCTCTTCAGTGTGCTCTGGCTTGGATTTTATGCCAAAGCACAATTGTCGGTGGTCAACGTCTTTACGTTCACGAACGCGGTGCTCTCGGGTTTCAAGTGGGAGTACTTCCTGCTAGAACCACTGATTTTTGTACTCTGGTGCGCGACAGCAGGCTCGCTGCTCTTTTGGGGACGCGGCGGCTATTGCGGTTGGTTGTGTCCATTCGGCGCCCTGCAGGAGTTGCTGAACCACGGCGCCCGCCGCCTCGGTATTCAGCAATACACGGTGCCATTTTACCTCCACGAGCGGCTTTGGGCTTTGAAGTACATTCTATTTCTTGGCCTCTTCGGTGTTTCCCTTGGCAACATGGCGCTCGCCGAGCAGCTCTCCGAGATCGAACCCTTCAAGACAGTCGTACTTCTGCGCTTCATGCGCGAATGGTGGTTTGTTCTCTTCGCTCTTGCGCTACTGACGGCTGGGCTTTTCATCGAACGGTTCTACTGCCGCTATCTCTGCGTGCTTGGTGCTGCGCTCGCTGTTCCGGGACGAATGCGAATGTTCGACTGGTTGAAGCGGCGTAAGCAGTGCGGCTTCGAATGCCAGCTTTGTGCCAAACAGTGCACCGTCGCCGCCATTCATCCGCTCGGGCAGATCAACCCCCACGAATGCATTTACTGCATGCATTGCCAGGTCATCTACTCCGACGATCACGAATGCCCGCCTCTCATCTTGAAACGCGAAGGGCGCGGAAAAAAGAATGTGGCCCCGAAGCCGCGAACGGCGGCTGTTGAGGAGCAAGCTGCACTGAAGCCACCGGCACCGATCAAAGTCACGGTCAATACCAAGGAGAAAGCACATGTCGAAATCTGACAAGGAAGGCGTCAACAGACGCGAATTACTGGGAACCGGTATTACGGCCGTAACCGTTGCCGGCGCGGGCGGATTGGTCACAGGCGGCGCAGCTGTTATGGTCGCCGAGCCTAAGAAGGCCATGGCTGATTCGGAGAGTGATCAGCATATGAAGGCGATGGTGCCTCCAGGTAAGCTCGATGAGTACTATGGGTTCTGGTCGGGCGGTCATTCGGGCGAGCTGCGCGTCCTGGGTCTGCCTTCAATGCGCGAGCTTCTGCGCATTCCCGTTTTCAATCGTGACAGCGCTTCAGGCTGGGGTGTCACGAACGAAAGCCTGCAGATCATGAATGAGACCTTGACGCCAGAGGGAAGGGCTTACCTCGAAGCCACGGGGCAGAGGACCTATCCCAACGGCGACTTGCACCATCCTCGTCCGTCCTATACGGATGGCGCCTATGACGGGCGCTACGTCTTCGTCAATGACAAGGCAAATACCCGCGTCGCGCGTATCCGCCTCGATGTGATGAAATGCGATAAGATGATCCAGGTGCCGAACGCGCACTCGATCCACGGCCTGCGCCTGCAACGCTATCCGAGAACCGGATACGTGTTCTGCAATGGTGAGAACCGGGCACCCATCCCGAATGTTGGCAAACTGCTCGACGAGCCGAAGAAGTGGAACTCGGTATTCACCGCGATCGACGGCGACACGATGCAGGTTGCGTGGCAAGTGAAGGTATCCGGCAATCTCGACAACAACGATGCCGATTACAAAGGCAAGTACGTCGCCTCAACGTGCTACAACGCCGAGGAGGGCGTGACGGTTGCCGAGATGACAGCGAGCGACAAGGATCACATTGTCGTTTTTAACTTGAAAGCGATTGAGCAGGCCATCAAGGACAAGAAGTACGAGGAGATCAACGGCGTCAAGGTTCTCGACGGCACCAAGACCTCGAAGCTCGGACTGACAGTCTACATCCCCGTCGCGAACAGCCCGCACGGTTGCAACGCGGCTCCCGATGGTAAGCATCTCGTGATCAACGGCAAGCTATCGCCGACCGTCACAATCTTTGCCTGGGACAAGTTTGATGACGTATTTGCTGGCAAGATCAAGGGCGAGGAAGCCATTGTTGGCAATCTCGAGGTGGGCCTGGGCCCGCTTCACACCACATTCGATGGGAAGGGCAATGCCTACACGTCCCTCTTCCTCGATAGTCAGGTCGTGAAGTGGAATATCGACGAGGCCATCCGTGCGTTCAAGGGCGAGAAGGTGAACGCGATCAAGCAGAAGATCGATGTGCACTATCAAATCGGCCACATCAACGCCACCCATGGCGAAACCAAGGAGGCCGATGGAAAGTGGGCGATCGCGCTCTGCAAGTTCTCGAAAGACCGCTTCCTGAACACCGGCCCTTCGAAACCCGAGAACGACCAGTTGATCGACATCTCGGGCGATAAAATGGTTCTTGTCCATGACGGCCCGACCTTTGCCGAGCCCCACGATGCCACAATCGTTCATAAGTCCAAGCTCAATCCACTCGAGGTGTGGAAGAAGGACGATCCCTATTTCCGCTTCGCGCTCGATTGGGCAAAGAAGGACGGGGTCAAGCTCGGCGACGACAACAAAGTCATCCGTGATGGTGACAAGGTGCGCGTCTACATGACGGCAGCAGCGCCCGCGTTCGGATTGACACAGTTCAAGGTCAAGAAGGGCGACGAGGTTACGGTCTTCGTCACCAACACTGACGATGTGGTCGATCTCACTCACGGCTTCACGATCGTCGACTATGGAATCGCCATGGAGGTTGGTCCGCAGGCCACGGCGTCTGTGACGTTCAAGGCGGCGAAGGCCGGCGTGCATTACTACTACTGCCAGTGGTTCTGCCACGCGCTCCACATGGAGATGAGCGGCCAAATGCTGGTCGAGGAAGCAGGAGTCTAAAGTTGTTCAGGAATCGGTTGCGAGCGCTGGCCTGTGTCGCCATCCTTCTTCCCCGGATGGTCGAGACGGCTGCGTTCGCGGCCGACGTTCGCGTCGCGCCGGGGCCGTCGAGTCTGATTGACGCTGTGGCCCGGGCGCAGCCTGGCGAGCGCCTTATCCTTTTGCCGGGTATTCATTCCGGCACGGTGACGCTGGAGAAACCTGTCGTCTTGGATGGCGAGCCCGGTGCAATCGTCGATGCAGGCGGCTCGGGCACGGCTATCAAGATTCTTTCGCCGGGCGTTTCGGTGCGTGGCTTAACGGTACGCGGATCCGGCACGAGCGGCGAGGCGTTCGACAGCGGCATCTATATCGAAGAGGGAGCCGATGGCGTTACGATTGAGAACAATACGCTTGAGGGGAATCTGTTCGGCATCGTTCTTCATGGATGCAAGAGCGCCGTTATCCGGAACAATCGCATCGCGAACCGCGCCGACATCTGGCTCAATGATCGAGGCAACGGAATCCACATCTGGAACAACACGGGCTCCGTGATCGAAGGCAATACGGTGACGAGTGGGCGCGACGGCATTTATATCGAAATCAGCCACGACAACGTCATCAGAGGTAATCGCTTCGAGGGATTGAGGTTTGCCGTCCACTACATGTACGCGAATAACAACGAGGTGACGGATAACCTCTCGATCCGCAATCACGTCGGCTTCGCGCTCATGTATTCGAAGAACCTCAAGGTTTTCCGAAACGTTTCCGTTTCCGATCTGCAGCACGGCCTCATGTTGCACACGACGCACAAGTCAGAGGCGGCGGATAATTTCATTTATGGAACGGGCGAAAAGTGTCTTTTCATCTACACGTCCGCAAACAACGAGATCCACGCCAACCGCTTCGAGCAGTGCGGCGTTGGTGTGCATTTCACGGGCGGCTCTGAGAACAACAAGTTCTACGCCAACAGCTTCGTCGCAAATGAGTTCCAAGTGAAATACACCGGGCTCAAGACCTACGAATGGTCGCTGAACGGCCTCGGGAACTTCTGGAGCGACAATCCTGCCTTCGATCTCGACGGCGACGGCGTTGCCGATGCCGCCTACCGCCCGAATACGCTCGTCGATTGGGTTCTCTGGAGATATCCCCTTTCGAAGCTCCTCGTTTCAAGCCCCGCGTTTCAAACCCTACGCTTCATGCAGGAGCAGCTTCCAACCCTCTATCCGGGTGGCGCGATCGATAGCTTTCCATTAATGACGCCCCACGTGCCTGCGGCGCAACTGCCAGCTGGCATTGATCTGACACCAGCGCCCCGCGACCCGGCCCAGGCCGGAAGCGATTCCAGGCCGATCATGTGAGGCAAAGATCATGTCCGTCATCTCGATTGCAGGGGCAGGGAAGGACTACAACGGCAAACTTGCATTGTCGGGCGTGAGCTTCAACGTTTCAAGAGGACGCTGCCTGGCGCTCATCGGGCACAACGGCGCGGGCAAGACAACGCTCATGAAGCTGATCCTCGGTCTCGTCAAACCGACCAGGGGCTCGGTCGAAGTTCTGGGTACCAACCCGGCGAC
>CAZSNH010000140.1:0-7169 GCA_964607855.1 uncultured Hyphomicrobium sp.
AAGCTGTTCGCCAGCGTCCGGCCTCGCATGAAGGCGAGGGGTGCGATTTCGATGACGCCGCTTTCGAGGTCGCGCTCGACTTTTTCGGGTGGCAGCACGTCATAGAGGGCGTCATAGAGAGGGCGAAGATAGGGATCGACCTTCTCACGCATGTCGCCCGGCAGGAAACCTAATCGCTCGCCGGCTTCGACCGCGGGACGTGACAGCACGATGCGCTCCACGTGGCCTCTTTCGAGACAGTGGGCCGCGTAAGCGACCGCGAGATAGGTCTTGCCGGTACCCGCCGGGCCGATCCCGAACACGAGGTCGACCTTCTCGAGCGCACGGATATAAGTGCTCTGGGTAGGCGTGCGGGCCTTGACGGTGCGCCGGCGGGTGACGATTTGAGCCTGCCCATCGTTCGGTGCTTCCATCTGCCGGGTGTGCCTGATCAGGCCGTCGAAATCCCCGGCGCCGATCGCTTCGCCCTTCGCGACCCGCGTATAAAGCTCTTCGAGTACTTCGCGGGCGATTTCACACGCTCCCTCGGGTCCGTTCAAAATGACGACATTGCCATGAGCATGCGCTTCGATACCGAGCCTGTCTTCAACGAGTGCTAGGTGGGAATCGTATTCGCCGAGTAGCCGGGTGAGGTTACGATTGTCCTCAAAGGGAACGACGAGGCGTTTGTTCGGAACCTGAGTCTTCGGTGATCTGCCTGGACCTGCCAGGGGTTGCCCGCGAATTCCTGTCAATCTGGGTTCTCCAATGGCGCCCGACCGGCCGAATCGGCAATCGGGCTTGCTTCCATAATAATCGCCCCGTCGCCCGAATCAAACACCACCGGGATTGGACCCCATCAGGGACACAGTTTTATGAATTATTGAGTGATCCCGCGAGGCTATTGGGCCCGGCGGCCGAAATCTTAACCGGTAAAATGCGTCCCAGCATACTGGGTGCCGCTTCGGCATGAACCAGCTGCAGAAACGGTGAACGTCCGACCAGCTGACCCGCATGCCTGCCGGCTTTTTCGAAAAGTACGGAGATTGTGCGGCCGACACAGCTGATATTGAAGGAGTGCTGCTGCTCATCAAGAAGGCTCTGCAGCCGTTGCAGACGTTCCGACTTCACAGGCTCGGGAACCTGGGCGTCGATGCTTGCCGCGGGCGTACCAGGCCGGGCGCTGTATTTGAAAGAGAAGGCCTGAGCAAAACTCACCTCGTGCACGAGGGTGAGAGTGGCTTCGAAATCCGCTTCCGTCTCGCCGGGAAAACCCACAATGATGTCTGTCGAAAGCGCGATGTCAGGGCGTGCGGCGCGGATGCGTCCAACGAGACGCAGATAGTCATCGGCCCTGTGCTTACGGTTCATTGCGCCCAGAATGCGATCCGAGCCGGATTGAATCGGCAGATGCAGGAACGGCATCAATTTGGGCTCATCGGCGTGAGCCGCGATCAAGTCGTCATCCATATCCTTGGGATGGCTTGTCGTGTAGCGCAAGCGCTCTAGACCTTCGATTCTTCCCAGATGACGAATGAGCCGGGCCAACGACCAAGCCTCTCCATCCAATCCTCTGCCGTGATACGCGTTGACGTTTTGACCAAGGAGCGTGATTTCACGGGCGCCACCATCGACGAGCCGGCGTGCTTCTGCTTCGAGTTCGGCGACAGAACGCGAAAATTCGGCCCCCCGCGTGTACGGTACGACGCAGAACGTGCAGAATTTATCGCAACCTTCCTGCACGGTGAGGAACGCCGAGATGGGCGCTGGCTTGCCCGCCCTCGCAGAATGGCTGCGCTCGGGGAGGCGCGAAAACTTGTCTTCCTCCGGAAAGGCCGTTTCGACAATGTGGCGTTCCTTGCCGCGCGTTCGCTCCAGTAGCTCCGGCAGTCGGTGATAGCTCTGCGGACCGATAACGAGATCGACCGCCGGAGCCCGGCGCACGATCTCGGCACCCTCTGCTTGCGCGACACAACCCGCCACAGTGATGATTGTGTCCTTTCCCTCTGCTTGGCGCGCTTCCTTGAGCTCGCGGTAGCGCCCGAGGTCCGAATAGACTTTCTCAGCCGCCTTTTCGCGGATGTGACACGTGTTCAGGATAATGAGGTCGGCGTCGGCTGCGTCCGCGGTTGACATGTATCCCGACTGCGCGAGCGCCTCAGACATGCGCTCACTGTCGTAGACGTTCATTTGACAGCCAAAAGTCTTGACGTGGACCTTCTTCACGACGCACCCCTGCCCGCGCCCCTTTGTACCTTTGTACGCGCTCTTACCAAGAAGACCTGAGCACCAGCCAAGCCTCCGGATTAAAGAAGCCGGAACAACCTACCGATAAGGCTCTCGAATTAAAGAGCGCCCTGCCGATTGTGCATTGCAGCATTCTCTGCGCCCGATGTCTAGTGGCCCTTTGGCCCTTGACCCGCTGAAGTGCGCTGCGCCGGTGGCCTAACGCCATTTGTTCCCCGGGTCCCGGGGGCGCACCTTGAGACGAATCGGCTCCTCGACCTTGGCGATTTCGATCGGGTGATCGGGGCTGCGCGCCCTCAAGATCCGCACCACGCCTTCGCGCACCGCAGCCTCGCTGCGTGCGGCGAGATCCTTCCGGTCGGCAAAACCTTCGAGGGGAAGCGGCGGACCAATCTTCACCGTCGCATTGAGGGGCCCAGCCTTGAGGAGCTGCCAGGCGTGCGAGGTCATTTCCATGTCGCCGTACCAGCCGACCATGGACCTATCTGCCCGGTGCAAGGGCACACCGTGAAGATGCGTGTAGACGATGGAAAGCGTCTGCACCTGAGCGTCATGCGGGGCCTGCTCGATGGCGCGGCTGGACGGCTTCGCGGCTCCAAAAAGCGAGGTCATGAAAGGAAGAACGCGATTGCCGTCGCTCGACGTCCCTTCGGCAAAGAGCACGATAGAGTCGCCATCCTTCAGACGGCTTACGATCTCACTCGCCGTTTCGCCAACGGCAGCGCGCTTCTCGCGATCGACAAAAATCGTGCGTTGAAGTCTCGCCAGCGTCGACACGAACGGCCAAGTGCCGACCTCCTTCTTGGCGACGAAGGAAACGGGTGCGACGGCCGAGAGCAGTGGAATGTCGAGCCAGGACGTGTGGTTCGAAACCAGAAGTACCGGCCGGCTCCGGTCGATCTGCCCTTCGACATTGATGCGGATGCCGAGCAGACGGCATACCTGCCGGTGGTACCAATGAGGGAATCTGCGCGCCAAACGGGGAGAAGCATAAATCAGCGCTGCTTGCACGGGCATGAGCGGTACCGTCAGCACCAGGAACCCTGTCAGAATGAGGCTGGCGCGGATCTCACTCATGAGCTCGATTCTTTGCTGCTCTGAGTTAAGATTGAGTGGGCTTATTCTTTGGCGACCCGGTTCGCACGCCGTAAAGCTCGAGGCGGTGCCCGACGAGCCTGAAGCCCAAGCTGCTTGCAATCTGCACCTGCAGCTTCTCGATATCCTCGTTCTTGAATTCAATGACATCGCCGCTTTCGACGTCGATGAGATGGTCGTGATGGCCACGGTCGGCTTCCTCGTATTGACCACGACCGCGGCCGAAATCATGCCGCTCCAGAATGCCCTTCATTGCAAAGAGCTTGAGCGTCCGGTAGACCGTCGATAGCGAAATGCGGTTATCGATGGCATTGGCGCGCCGGTAAACAGCATCCACATCAGGATGATCGTGCGCCTCCGAGAGCACTTGCACGATGGTCCGGCGCTGGCCCGTCATACGGAGCCCGTGCTCGGCGCAAAGGCTCTCCAGCCGCGAAAAATTTCTCTGTGAATGCGACGGCATCGGGGGCGGCCGAATCTCCATAGCCATTGGTCTCCCGCGCTTATAGAAGCAAGCGAAAAGCACGTCCATCCCGCCGCGGTAGAAATTGCCTGAACGCGCCTAGAGTTTGCGAGCCAACATCAAGGCATCGGCGGCAGGGGCGCCTTTACGCTGGTAATATCCTTTGCGCATGCCCGTGGCGGTAAAACCTTGGCGCGTATAAAGCGCGAAGGCGGCATCGTTGTCCGCGGCGACCTCAAGAAAAAGACGCCTGCCTTCTGCCTTGCGAACCGCATTGGCGAGCCCCTCGACGAGCCGCTTGCCGAGACCCTTACGCTGCCATTCGGGGGCGACGCCGATGGAGAGAATTTCGGCTTCATCTGCCGCCAGCTGTCCAATGACGAATCCCGCCATGACTTTGGGATTGCCGTAAACGGCGACAAGTGCAGTTGCACCCGGATGGTCCAAGAGCTTGGCGATGCTTTCCGCGTCCCACGCCGGATCAAAGAGTTTGGCATGGAGGGCTGCAATCTCTTCGGCGCGCTCGGGTCCAGCCCAAAGTAGGCTCACGTATTTCGGATCATTGGCGATTGGAGCCGTCATACGGAACTCGCGAGTGACTTCCCAATTAGAAGCTTGGCATCGGCAGGACGAAGATAAACGGGCTTCAAAGGAACCGCTAGAGGAAGACGCAGGGCAGCGCCCTCCAAGCAGTGACTTATATCCGGTTGCACGGCCTTGGGTCCACAGGTCGCCTCCAACCCCGCCTTTTCGATAGCAGCGGTGACTTGTTCCCCAGCCGTGCCGGCGACAAGCACGGGTGCCTTAAGCAATAGTCTCGAACAATCCGCGAGCGGAATAAGGAGCGGAGCGCTTTTTGCGGTTCGCGCGGATGCCTCAAAAACCTGAACGTAGGCCTCACCTCTGTTGGCATTCATCGCCACAACAAGATCGCATGCGGTATCAAGGCGAAGTCTTGGATTGTGGGCAATGACCTCGAGGCTGGAAAACGCAACAATGGGCTTTGCCGAGGCAAGCGCAAGGGCCCGCGCGGCTGCAACCGAGATGCGGGTACCAGTGAATGTCCCCGGGCCGTTGGTGGTGGCGATGCGATCGATATCGGACAGTTTGAGCCCGCTGTTGCTCAGCACCTCGTCGATCATGGGCATCAGGCGCTCGGCCTGACCCCTGTCCATGGTTTCGAAAAGGCGGAATATGCGCAGATTACCGCCACCGGCATCAACCGCAACGGCGGCCGAGCAAGATCCCATTGATGTATCAAAGCCGAGAATGTTCATGGGCAGCGAGACTAGACACTTCGGATGATTATCGCCATTGTATCGAAAGCGAAGTGTGGCGAATGGGCAAAGATGCCGGATGGATCGCCATAGCCGAGATTACCGCAGATGAAGCTCGATTTCACCTCGCTGCCGGCGAAGCACTCGCGATCAATGCCCGCATTATCGAGCCCCATTATGAGCTCCCTCACGAACCCGATGGCGCGCCCCGCCAGATTGAAATAGGCCCCTTGCAGCCTTCCGTTGCGCAAGGCCACTGTTTCTATGTCGCCAGCCTTGCCGGCAAAACTGAACCTTGCATCTATACGCGGAAAAAGTTTGGGCATGCTCAGAGAGCGCCAACTCATCGTCGACGATGGAGCTCACCGGCGCGGACATCGTTTTCTCGCGATTGCCCTTGGAGAGTAGCCGAGCAAGGCGTTACTTCGCCGCCTGTGACTTCGCGAAGATAACCCGGGCGGGTGAGCCGTTGGCGCGTTCCCGACTCATCTTCAATTTGTCCACGAGTTCACGCAAGCGCTCATCCGGCAAATCCTTGCCACTTGTTGCGGGGAAGCGAGTGGAGAAGGTTCAGGCTGAGCGCCTCTGGTCCGAGCCATTCTGACATCGCGCCCTCCGCCACCTGTGCCAAACGAAAGCCCCGCGCGCAGGGCTGCGGGGCTTAGTGAGTTTCCTCATTCAAGAAAGCAATTAAACGGCCTGCACTTCCTGAACTTCGGGGCAGAAATGGCGAAGCAGGTTTTCAATCCCGTGCCTCAGGGTCGCCGTGGAACTCGGACATCCGGCGCATGCTCCACGCATATGCAGATACACAACGCCGTCCCGGAACCCCGAGAACGTGATATCGCCACCGTCCTGCGCGACTGCCGGTCGAACCCGAGTTTCGAGGAGTTCCTTGATCGTGGCAACAATCTCAGAATCGGCGGGGTCGAATGAGCCTGCGTCACCATCATTGGCACCGTCTGCCTCTATGGCGACGGCACCGGACATGTAATGCTCCATGATCGCGCCGAGGATCATCGGTTTCAAATGCTGCCATTCGGCGCCGCCCTTGGTGACCGAAATGAAGTCCGAACCCAAAAATACGCCCTCAACGCCCTCAATATCGAACAGCCGGGACGCCAAGGGCGAAGCCTCCGCCTCGTCTTTGCTGCGAAAGTCCGCCGTGCCGTCCCTGAGGACGGCCTTACCCGGGATGAACTTGAGGGTCGAGGGATTGGGGGTCGCCTCGGTTTGAATGAACATGGTCACGGATCTCCGGGGTCGTTTTGGGAATGAGCCATACTTTAGAATTATTCCAAAGATAAACGCCTATGCTTCTAATGTCGAGGGCATACCTCGGAATTTCAACGAGGCTATTGATCACGGTTAGGAGAGGCTAGCCGCGCCAAGTGAGACTTTAGGCCTACGCATCCAGGCTACACCGGAGACATTGTCATGCAAGGGTCATGATATCGTCAAGTGTGAGGTTGCCTGGCACGATCGTGACCGGGATTGGAAAGGTGCCGGCGGCCTTGCCTGCGGCGAGAGTTGAAACGAGCGGTCCGGGTCCTTTCGAATCGATTGCGGCACCAAGGACGAGGATGGCGACGTCCTCGTCGTCGTCGATGGTCTTGATAATTGTGTCGGCCTTGATGCCTTCGCGGATCAATTCTTCGCAGGGAATATTCTCAAATCCCGCATTGGCGAGCTTACGCCGGAAGAGGCGGAAAAGCGCTTTGGCCTTGTTCGTCTCCTCCTCGACCTGAACCTGGCGCACACCGGCCCAGTGTTGGAATTGCTGCGGTTCGATGACGTAGAGCATGAGGATCGAGCCAGAAGAGTGAAGGACCCGGCTCGCGGCGTAATAGAGTGCGCTCTCCACTTCCTGGCTATCATCCACGATTAGCAGGAACTTGCGGGAGTGCCCCGGCTCAAACGATCGGCGCTTTCTTGTCGTTGACATTTGGAAATGGTGCCACGAGGCGCGCCGAAATGCGAGAGGCGAAATTGAGAACAGGCATCCGATTCACGAACGAACATCAGCCTACCGGATGAGACCGATGATATCCTTTACCTCGTCCATAACAGGCTTAGCGATCGCACGGGCCCGACTTGCGCCGTCAACC
>CAZSNH010000141.1:0-2820 GCA_964607855.1 uncultured Hyphomicrobium sp.
ATTTGGTTCGTAGCGGCGGAACCAACGTTTGCCGAACCGGAGGAGGTGCTGATCACAACGCGCGGGGCCGCCATCTTGGACGAGAAATGCAGTCGCTGCCATGCCACCGGAATTAGCGACACGAGCCGGCACCCCGATGCGCCGCCATTTCGTGTGATCGTTACCCGGTATCCGGTAGAGACGCTTGCGGAAGCCCTCGGCGAGGGCATCATCACTGGCCACCCGGACATGCCTCTTTTCGTGTTCGAGCCCGAGGAGATCGACGGCATTCTCGCCTACTTGAGCACGCTTCTGCCGAAGAAAAAGGACTAGCCGAACGGACCGGCCGGCTGGCCGTGCTTAACCGCCGGCCCGAAGGGCTGCGAGCAGATCAGGCGTCGGATAGCTGTCTGCCGGCATCTTGTAGCGGAGCTGCGCCTGTTTCACGGCTTGCCGGGTGCCGGCCCCGAGCTTGCCATCGGCTTCGCCCGCATAGAGGCCACGTTTGGCCATAAGCAACTGCAATTCCTTGACTTCGGCGGCCGTCAACATGGGAATACCTGGCTCGCCTCGGCTCATCGGCGGGGCACCACCAATACGTGCCGCCAGATGCGCCGCCGTCAGAGCGTAGACGAGCGACTGGTTCCACTTCGTGTAGACATCAAAGTTCGGGTAGGCGAGGAAGGCCGGTCCGCGGCGTCCCATTGGCAGCACTAGGGATGCCGGGGGACCGTCTGCCAGATTTGCGCCGCTGATCTGCTTCACCCCCCATTCTCTCCATTTTGTGATCGGATGCTTGAGCGCAAGATCGGCTTCCTGCCAAGGCAGGTTCTGGGTGAGCTTTACTTCCTGCAACCACGGCTCACCTCTTCGCCAGCCGAGATCGCGAATGAAATTTGCCGTTGTGCCGATGATGTCGGCGTTGTTGCGGAAGAGGTCGCTCTTACCGTCCCCGTCGTAGTCGATGGCATAGTTCAGAACATGCCCGGGGAGGAATTGCGTCTGTCCAATTTCGCCAGCCCAGGATCCGACCATTTCCTCTGGGCGCATGTCGCCACGATCGATCAGCATCAAGGCCGCCATGAGTTCGGCGCGAAACATTTCACCGCGGCGGCAATCATAGGCAAGGGTGGCGAGGGAGCGCAGAATGGGGAGGTTACCCATGCCGGCTCCGAAATCGCTCTCGAGCGCCCAGAAGGCGGTGATGACAGGGCCCGGAACGCCAAACTCGGCTTCTGCCTTCTCGAAGATCGCCTTGTGCTTGTTGTATTTTGCGACGCTGCTCTTGTATCGGCCCGGATTCGCGAGTTTGTTCGCGAAGTCAATGAAGCTCTGCGTGAAAACTTTCTGGCCTCCACGATCGCGATTGATGACACTCTGATCAAGGGTCATGCCATCGAGGACATCCGAGATCGTACCCGAAGAAATGCCTGCGGCAGCGGCTTCCTTACGAAAGCCGGCAAGCCACGCCGGAAAGTTCCCGGTATTCTTGCAATTGGCTGGTTTGGGTGGCGGCGGCATCGTGTGTTTGGAGGGGACTGCTGTAATGGGGCTTGCAGAAGGCGCCGCGGGCTCGGGGGCAGCTTGATGCGCAACGGCTGGCTGAGCCGAAGGGGAGGCAGGGGCTGCAGGAGCAGAGGGCGACTTCGCGGCAGTTGAAGGAGCAGGGGTCGGTACCGGGCTCTGTTTTGCCTGTGTTGCAGGTTGCGCTGTCGGGGCCGGTTTAGCAGTTGCAGGTGCCTCTAGCGCCGGTGCGGCAGCGGGTGCGGCTTCGACAGCAGCAGGAGCAACCGGCGGTTTCGGTGCCGTCGGCTTCGGGCGCTTGGGTGGGGGCGGCTGATTGACAAAGACGTCCCCCCACGGGGAATTCTGCGCCGCTGCCGGAACTGCGACGATTGCGAACGCAAGCGCAAAAAGGGCTCTCAGAAGATGCATTCGATGGCCTTCAATACCGACTTCGAACGCGCCACTGTGACGCCTTATGGCGCTCCGTCAAGGCGTAAGCGTGGCACTTTTGAGGCTCTTCACCCGGCAATCGTCCGCTCCATTGGCACACGATCGTTGCCTGCTGCACCTCGGACCCTTTCGTATGCGAATCGAACAGGCTAGATAGGACGGACCATTTCCCAGCTCTTGAAGCCCCATGTCCCTGGTCCTCGACACCATCTCCCACTCCCCCACAGGGGCGAAGGACGCGCCCTCTCCCCTCCCCTCGCTTGCGGGGATGGGACGCGAGGGCATGAGCCAGGCACTTGCCCAAATCGGAGTTCCGGCGAAGCAGCTGCGCATGCGGGTCAATCAGCTCTGGCGCTGGATTTACGTCGCCGGCGCGACCTCATTCGATGACATGACGGATGTGTCGAAGGAGCTGCGGTCACTGCTTGCCCGTCACTATTCACTGGCGCGCCCCGAGATCGTCAACGAGCAGGTCTCGATTGATGGCACCCGCAAATGGCTGCTGCGACTTCCGAAGAGAGGCCACGATGCCTGCGCGCCCGAGATCGAAACCGTCTACATTCCCGAGGAAGACCGCGGCACGCTTTGTATCTCGTCTCAAATCGGGTGCACCCTCAATTGCACGTTCTGCCATACAGGTACGCAGAAGCTCGTGCGCAATCTCGAGGTTGAGGAGATCGTCGGTCAGATCCTGCTGGCGCGCGATCGCATCGGCGACTGGCCGGGCGCTGAACCCGCGGGAGACGCAAGCCTGCTGCCTGCCACTGAACGCAAGATCACCAACATCGTGCTTATGGGCATGGGCGAGCCGCTCTACAATTTCGACAATGTCAGAGAAGCGATGGAAGTGGCCGCCGATTGCGAGGGCCTTTCCGTTTCCCGGCG
>CAZSNH010000141.1:2830-7117 GCA_964607855.1 uncultured Hyphomicrobium sp.
TCCGGCGTCGTCCCTGAAATTGCACGCTGGGGCGAGAAATCGGGCACCATGCTGGCGATATCGCTGCATGCAGTGCGTAATGACCTGCGCGACGTGCTCGTCCCCATCAACCGCAAGTATCCGATCGAAATGTTGCTTGATGCCTGCCGCAACTATCCTGGCCTTTCGAACGCTCGCCGGATCACCTTCGAATACGTGATGCTGAAGGGCCTCAACGATAGTCCGGCGGATGCCCGCGCGTTGGTCAAAATGCTTTCGGGTATTCCTGCCAAAATCAATCTCATTCCTTTCAATCCCTGGCCCGGAACCCGCTATGAGTGCTCCGACTGGGAGACGATCGAGCGTTTTGCCGACATTGTGAACCGGGCCGGATACGCAAGTCCGGTGAGAACGCCGCGCGGCCGGGATATCCTGGCCGCGTGCGGTCAGCTCAAATCCGAAAGTCTGAAATTGAGAGCCAGCGCGCGCCGGGCAGCGGCTCATCCGGGGTCGTAAGGAAACGAGCGTACGATGATCTGGAGCGCGCTCGGCCGTTTGATCCTCGTCCCAGTTGCGTTCGTGCTTGCCGCGTGCGTATCGCTTGCAATCGTGGTGACGCTTGGCCTCGAGAAAATCACTCATGCCATGCACGGAACCGAAGCCGGCCCCGAAACAATAGAAGCCTACAGCGACCTCGCGTTCAAGGGCTGGGATCTCGTAACGAGCCTTACGATCGTCCCCGTTCTTGCTGTCGTAATTGTTGGCGAAGTGGCCCGTATCCGCTCATGGCTCTATTACATGGTGGGCGGCGGGCTGGGGCTCGCTGTGATGCCGCTCATATCCCGCTTCGAGCAGGGCGGCCTCGAAAACATGCCCCCGGCAGCCGTATGGCAAGTCTTGGCGACGGCCGGCTTTGCGGGCGGACTCGTCTATTGGCTTGTTGCCGGGCGCCGGGCCTGACGTCCCAGTCCTCGGACCAGGCATAAATAAGTCGGCCGGCCTCTTTTCCATTGTGAGGGCCCTCGCCACTCCCCTATCCTCCCTTTATCGTCACCGCCGGCTGGACAGCAGGCCCATGCGAACACCTGTGAGAATGCTCGTCGGACTTATCTTCGCCTGCCTCGTTGCTGGCTTCAGTCACGTGCTGTTTGCCAAGCTTGGTCCAGGGCCATCGAATTCAGAGCCGCCGATGCTCGAGTTCGTCCTGCTCACTGCGACACATTATTTTCTGTTTTCGGCACCCTTTGCGTTTATTGCCGCCGTGCTCGCGGAGTGGCTTTCGGTCCGAAGCCTCTCTTACTATCTCTGCGCCGCACTCGCGATCGCGTTCGCGGGATTTGTGGCCCAATACGCCAACGAAGGGCCCGATTTCACGATTCTCAACGACTACGCCATCCGAGCCTTCCTTACGGCCGGATTCACGGCTGGCTTCGTCTACTGGCTGGTGGCAGGACGGTCGGCTGGACGGGAAGCAGCGGGCTGATCCCGAAATCAATCATCGTTTAACTCTGACTTAGGCCATAGAAACACAATTGTTGCGATGCAAAATCTTTGCTAAGCTGGATTTGATTTCATTGCCCGATAGATCATTGCGTGACCGAGACGTTTAATTCCGCCTTGCGGCACACATCTCACGCATCAGGATACCGAGGCGCATGTTCGACGCTGAACTTCAGACCCGTATGGCGCAGCTTTGGATGGATGCGATGGTGGGCTATTCGCGCGCCGCCGCCAATGCCTATGCGATCGCCTTTGAACGGTCCATGGACGTGTGGTGCAATGCGCTGCGACAGCCGGGTGAGGGTAACCGAGCATCCCCACCGCCCGCGTCTTTCATGGCTCCAGCTTGGGCTTCACAGCAGCCTGCGTTCTGGGGCGCAGAGTGTCGCGCATGGCCGCAGCAAACAATGCCCAATCCGCTGAACCTTTGGGCCGCATGGACATCGCTCTCTCCCGGAGTGAACCCGTGGCGCACGGCAATGTCGGTCTGGCCGATGGTTGTCGTGATGATGTCATTTGGCGTGCCCCGGGAAGTCGCCGTACCGGCCGCAGAAGCCAACGCTGCCGCGATGGACGCAAACGAGGCCGCCGCAAAATCCGTCCAGCGGATCTTTTCAAGTTACCGTTCTGACGGCGGGCACGCGAGCGCTCAGATCATCTGGCTCAAAAATCTCACGGCCATCGCCGCATTTCTCCCCTTGAGCGCAACCGGGCTGCCGAACTGGCTGTTCCCACCTCACACGTTCTAAGGCCTTAGGCAGCTTCGCGCGACATCTCACTATTCCGGAAATTGGATCGGGGCATTGGCGGGATTTGGCGCAGCTGGCCCCGGTGAAGGAGCCGGAGGAGCTGGCGCGGCCTGAGGTGTTTCCGGCACTGCTGCAGCAGCGGCGGGTGCGGCTGGGGCCTGCGACGCTGCGGGAGCCGGAGCGGGCGGCTTCGGCTTAGGTTTAGGCTTGGCGGCTGCCGTCACCTTTTTCTTGCAGAGCGGAGGTGCCGGGGTGCCGTCCTTGTTCTTGGCGTTCGTCACCCACGTGCACTCGGGAGTTTCCTTGCAAAGCGCCTCATAGAAGCCGACGCAGCCTTGCGGCTTGATGTCGGGCTGCGGGGCTGGAGCCGCAGCGGCCGGCTTTGCGGGCGCCGCAGGAGCTTGTGGGGCTGGCTGGACGGGTGCGGGAGCAGCCGGTGCGGGAGCCGGTGCCGGCTTCGCGGCCGATTCCGGATTATCGAATCGCTCGCGGCCCAATTTGTCGAAAACTTCCGCACCACCCATGGCGGTGGGGCTCAACGAAACCAAAAGCAGCAGAATTCCCGCTGTCGTCGCTCCTAAAGATCGGAATTTTGACACGGCGAACCACTCCTCCGTTGAAGTCGATTTCGAGATTTGCATCCCAAAATTGGCTGATAGCATGGCATTTTGCGTGAGGAATGGACGAAATAGCCTGAACTTTCGGCCTCGAAGGGCCATTCTCCACGGGTTTCCATACCAAGATGCCCAACCGCCTCCCCCACGGGTATTGCTTCGAATGCCCGCATCTTGCCCCTAGCCCTTGATGCAAGCCGCCCTCTGCCTATAGTGCCCGCCTTCAAAAGGGCGGCATGAACAGGGAACGGCACCATGGCCACGAAAGCAGGCGAAGCAAGCGGCGGAAAGACAATCAAGAAGGTGGTGCTCGCCTATTCGGGCGGCCTCGACACCTCGGTCATTCTGAAATGGCTGCAGGAAACTTACGGCTGCGAAGTCGTGACCTTCACCGCCGACCTAGGCCAGGGCGAGGAGCTCGAGCCGGCGCGCAAAAAGGCCGAGATGCTCGGCATCAAAAAAGAAAACATTTTCATCGAGGATCTGCGGGAAGAGTTCGTCCGCGACTTCGTGTTCCCGATGTTCCGCGCGAATGCTGTTTACGAGGGCGTGTACCTTCTCGGCACCTCCATCGCCAGGCCCTTGATCGCCAAGAGGCAGATCGAGATCGCCAGGAAGACCGGAGCCGATGCCGTCTGCCATGGCGCCACCGGCAAAGGCAACGACCAGGTGCGTTTTGAGCTGACGTACTACGCGCTCGAGCCCTCCATCAAAATCGTCGCCCCTTGGCGCGAGTGGACATTCAAGGGCCGCGAGGAGCTGCTCGAATTCGCGAAGAAAAACCAAATCCCGGTCGCGAAAGACAAAGAAGGCGAAGCGCCCTTCTCGGTGGATGCCAACCTCTTGCACTCATCCTCCGAAGGCAAAGTGCTTGAGGACCCCAACAAGAAGGCGCCCGAGATCGTCTACCAGCGCACGATTTCGCCGATGGACGCGCCCGACAAGGTGACCACGATAAGAATCGGCTTCAAGAAGGGCGATGCGGTCTCGCTGAATGGCAAGGCCATGAGCCCGGCGACACTTCTCAAGGCGCTCAACGATCTCGGGCGTGACAACGGCATCGGACGCATTGATCTCGTCGAGAACCGTTTCGTCGGCATGAAATCGCGTGGCGTCTACGAAACGCCGGGCGGTACGATTCTATTGGCAGCCCACCGCGCCATCGAAAGCCTCACGCTCGACCGGGGTGCCGCGCATTTGAAGGACGAACTCATGCCGCGCTACGCCGAGCTCATCTACTACGGCTTCTGGTTCAGCCCCGAGCGCGAGATGCTGCAGGCCATGATCGACAAGAGCCAAGAGCACGTCGAAGGCGAGGTAACGCTCGAACTCTACAAAGGCAACGTCATCGTCGTGGGACGTGAGAGCCCAAAATCGCTTTACTCCTCGACCCTCGTCACCTTCGAGGACGACAAGGGCGCCTACGACCAGAAGGACGCGGCTGG
>CAZSNH010000142.1:0-7101 GCA_964607855.1 uncultured Hyphomicrobium sp.
GGGCCATTGATCGAGTGAAGCCCCGTCTAGCCTTACTGATCCGCCCATGGGAATAGGTTGCCATACGCCGACAAGCGCCCGCGCCAGCGTCGATTTACCGGAGGCGCTCGGACCGATGACACCGACAGCATCGCCGGCGTTCAGTCCAAACGTTACACCTTGGATGATGGGGCGTGTGCCACCTGGCGCCGCAACAGTGAGGCCCTGCACCAATAAGGTACGTTTGGGTGCGGGAAGCGCTACCATATCGCCGCGCTCTTTACCCATGGCTTGAAACAGCTCCATGAGCCGCAAGCGCGCCTGACGTGCCGCGACGAAGCCGCGCCAATGGGTAATCGCCGTTTCAACGGGAGCGAGCGAGCGCGACATGATGATGGAGGCAGCAATGATGGTACCCGCGCTAACGCTGCCCTCGATCACGAGATAGGCGCCAAGTCCAAGGATGCCCGATTGCAGCATCATTCGGATGACCTTGGAGGCTGTGCCGATACCACCTGCCGCATCGGCCGCTCTCAGCTGATCGGCGAGGAACTTGTGGTTGATATCGTCCCATTGCCGCTGCATGTGCTCGCCCAAGCCCATGGCCCGGATGACTTCCGCATTACGGCGCGTTGCCTCGCCGAAGGCCCAACGCTCGGAGCCCGTTTTAGCAGCAGCCCGTGTGGGGCCCGACGTGCGTACGTCGGTGAGAAGGGTAAGACAGATGAGGATCAAGGCGCCGAAGGTCGCGAAAAGCCCGAGCACCGGGTGCATGAGATAAACGATCGTGAGGTAGACAGGGATCCACGGCACGTCGAAAAAAGCCGTCGGTCCCAGTCCGGAAAGGAAGTGCCGGATCTGGTCGAGGTCGCGAATGGGCTGAAGGCCATCTCCACCCCCGCGCGTCCGGAGCGGAAGCAGCTGGACAGCCGAGAAGATTTTTTGCCGAAGCTCGCTGTCGATCTTGACGCCAATGCGGCTCATCACGCGAACGCGGAAGAAGTCAAGGAGGCCGTTGCCGATGTATAGAGCAGCCATCAGAATCGAGAGGCCGACGAGCGTCGGCACGCTTCGGGACGGAAGCACGCGGTCGTAGACCTGCAGCATGTAGAAAGAGCCCGTGAGCGCCAGTAGATTGATGAGCCCTGAGAACAGACCCACGCCCAGGAAAATCCCATGGCACTTGCGCATCGCGCGCTCGACGGGACCGGACTCAAAGGCCCGCTGCTTGTCCACCAGACGACTCATCCGTTCTCGAAAATTTCCCGAATTGAAAAGGGCTTTGGCCCTGCCGATTATCCTTAATTAAGTGTTAACGCCAACATGTGGCAATGTTGGCATCGGAAAAAATAACCTGCTTTCGGTAAAGTCTCTGTCCAACAAGAGAGAAAAAACTCAGGTTTTTACGGCCTGCGCACCGGGTTCGAGTCGGCCGACCGTGATTTTTCCGTCCGCTCCCCGCGCGCGAACCTTCGCTGCCTTATCCTTGAAGACAGACTTTGTGAGATTCTGCATCAGACCACCAAGGACCTTCTGATCACCTAATGCCATGATAATCCAAGGTATATCACCCGACCGCCAGTCTTGCGGGCGCAGACGAGGAGCCTTCTCCAGATTTTCCGTCAGCTGGCGATCGATGTCCGCCGAGACGAGGGCCCAGATGATACCGGCGACCGGCATGACGGCGCCCGTCTGTTTCGACTGGGCATCGGCCAGCACATATTGCCCGGTGACGATGGCCGGCAAAATCATCCATTCCAAGTCACTGATAGGACGATTTTTTTCACTAGGCGCTTGCATCAGGAGTGTGACGAATTCCCCGAATGCGGCGGCGGCCTGCTTGGCCAAAGCGGCCCTGCGTTTTGCTTCTTCGGCGGGTAATTCCGCCCCCTTGGCCGGAGACGGGGCAACAGGCGTTGAAGGAGGTGCTGCAGCAACCTGAGGAGCCGGTTCTACTGCCTTCTTCTCTGCTTCTGATTTGGGCTTTTTGGGACCAAAGAACATTTCCGCCTCCAATGCCGAATTTTCTTCCAGCAATACTTAACGGGTCTTCAGTCTTTTGCCTACGACAATCCATCTTGCGAAGCCTATGCTTACGTTTCATGGCATGACTGTGAGGTGGTTCTGGTTGGGTGGGACACGGCACTTTCTTTCACTTCGCTGAGTTAAGGCCAGCTCTAGCGGTTTATGCGCCAGAGCTTCATGCACGCGAAGGGGTATTGCAAAGCGGAAGCGGCAACTCGGGACGGCGTCATCTTCAATGTCAATCGGGGTTACTCTCAAAGATTACCTGACGCGCTGGGCGCGCGAAGACGCATTGCGTAAGGCCGCCGTCACGGCCCTCCTCACCATAGCCCAGGCCTGCCGGGAGATTTCTGCCCTCGTTGCACAGGGGGCTCTCGCCGGTGAGCTTGGGGCTTCGACTGGCAAGACGAGTGGCGTCGACCCGCAGAAAAAACTCGATCTCATCGCCAACGATATTTTGGTTGACCACTTGAGATCGGCGCCAGTCGCGGCCATCGCTTCCGAGGAATTGATCGAACCGCTTCCGCTTGAGATCGGCGCTCCAATTCTGGTTGCGCTCGATCCCATTGACGGCTCGTCGAACATTGATGCGAACCTGTCGATTGGTACGATTTTCTCGCTGTTGCCTGCAATTTCGCGCGATGGCGATGCAAGGGAATTCCTGCAGCCTGGCCGGCATCAGATTGCGTCCGGCTTTTTCGTCTACGGCCCCTCCACCACGTTGGCACTGACCACGGGGGAAGGCACGCAGCTCTACACACTCGACCGCGCCTCCGGTGAGTTCATTCTCGTTCACCCCGATGCCGTCGTTCCCGTGGCGACGCAGGAGTATGCGATAAATACCTCGAACATTCGCCACTGGGAGGAGCCGCTGCGCATGTACATCGACGACTGCAACAGGGGACGGGAAGGGCCGCGCGGCAAGAACTTCAACATGCGCTGGACAGCGTCTCCCGTTGCCGATTTTTACCGGATACTCACGCGCGGCGGCGTTTTTCTTTATCCGGGTGATCTGCGCGAAGGCTACGCGCAGGGTCGCCTGCGCCTGCTTTACGAAGCGAGCCCCATCGCCTTTCTTCTCGAACAGGCGGGCGGCGCGGCGTCCAGCGGCACTACACGTCTGCTCGACATCGTGCCGACCGCGATTCACCAACACACACCCATCATCGCTGGATCGCGCGCCGAAGTGGAATATGTGGTGCGCCTTCTGCGAGAGCCCCACACGGTGGCCGAGCGTTCACCACTGTTTGGACGTCGAGGCCTCTTTCGCAGCTAGTTCATGATAAGAGTGTGCACCGGAACATTAGAACGAGTGAGAAGGGAAAAGCCGAGAAATGTCCGCCAAACACCCGATCATATCCGTCACCGGCTCATCCGGCGCGGGCACGACTTCGGTGCGGCGCACCTTCGAGGCGATCTTCCGTCGCGAGGGGATTAACGCGGCCTTCATCGAGGGTGACGCCTTTCACCGTTACAATCGCGAGGAGATGGTGAGGGCAGTAGAGGAAGCCGCTGCCAACGGCAATCCGAACCTCAGCCACTTCGGCATCGACGCAAACTTGCTCGACGATCTGCAGTCCGTCTTTCGCTCGTATGCCGAGATCGGTACTGGCAAGACACGTCATTACGTGCACGACGAAAAAGAGGCACGCCAGTACGGCGCTGAGCCTGGCACGTTCACGCCGTGGGAAGAAATTCCCTTCGGCACCGACCTTTTGATTTATGAGGGCCTGCACGGCGCGGTTATCACGGATAAGATCAATATCGCCCGCTATGCCGATCTCAAAATCGGCGTCGTTCCCGTGCTCAATCTCGAGTGGATTCAGAAGTTGCATCGAGATCGCGAGGAGCGCGGCTATTCCACCGAGGACGTGACGCAGACAATCCTGCGCCGTCTGCCCGACTATGTAAAATACATCTGTCCGCAGTTTACGGAGACGGACATCAATTTCCAGCGCATCCCGACCGTCGATACATCGAACCCTTTCATCGCGAGGTGGATCCCGACGCCAGAGGAGTCGATGGTCGTCATCCGCTTCAAATCTCCGCGAGGCATCGATTTCTCGTATCTTCTCACGATGATCGAGAACAGTTTCATGTCTCGCGCCAATTCCATCGTCATCCCGGGAAGCAAGCAGGATCTTGCCATGCAATTGATCCTGACGCCGATGATTCTTCAGCTCTTAGAGCGTAAGCGCCGGACCTTCTTCTGAAGCAAGCCAAGCCCTGAAATGGGAGCCTTTTGTGCAGGAAATAGCGGTATAGCTTGCTTCGCCTCCCCTCGCCGTGTAGGGCAAGAGGAGACCGGTAAAACTTGACGGAGCCCGCCATGGCGCTCGCCACGACCCGCCCGATCGTCATCGCCCCTTCCATTCTCTCCGCGGATTTCGCGAAGCTTGGCGAAGAGGTGCGCTCCGTAGATCAGGCTGGAGCCGACTGGATCCATCTTGACGTCATGGACGGCCACTTCGTTCCCAACATCACGTTCGGTCCGCCGGTCGTGAAGGCAATCCGTGGCGCATCGAAGAAAATCTTCGACTGTCACCTCATGATCGCACCCGCCGATCCCTATCTCGGCGCCTTCGCGGAGGCCGGTGCCGACATCATTACCGTGCATGCCGAGGCGGGAGCGCATCTCGACCGCTCGCTGCAAGCAATCCGGGCACTCGGCCGGAAAGCCGGCGTCTCCATCAATCCCGCAACGCCCGTCGACGCGATCGAGAACGTTCTCGACCGCGTCGACCTAATTCTTGTGATGACGGTTAACCCGGGCTTTGGCGGACAGGCGTTTATTCCTTCCGTTGTCGACAAGATCCGCCGCGTCAAAGCGCTCGTCGGCAAGCGTCCTATCGACATCGAGGTCGACGGCGGAATCACGCCGGAGACCGCCGCGATCGTGGCCGCCGCCGGAGCCAACGTGCTCGTCGCAGGCTCGACCGTTTTCAAGGGCGGATCGAAGGATGCCTATGCGGCCAGTATCGCGGCCATCCGGCGGGCAGCCGAACAAGCCCAGGGCCGGGTTGCGGCCTGAAATGGTGCGGTCTCTGATCGCTGGCCTGCACTAGCGGGTTCACAAATCCAAGTCCTTGCCCATATAAGGCGGAGCGCCGACCGCTCAACCGGGTCTTCGGCTCGCGGCGTTCGGCAGCGCCGGTCATGGGGAAAACAGCGAACCGGCCGCGCCGGAGGGAACAAGAAGAAAGCGACACGATGATCGACATCATTCGTATGGCGGTGATGCTGCAGCGTCTCTATCCCTTTGGTTGGAGCGCGGAGGACCTGCGGCGTATTCAGGAAAAGCGTTTTCGTGCCATGCTGCGCTACGCGGTGAAGCATTCGCCCTATTACAAGCGCCGCTTTTCCGGCATCGATGTCGAGACCTGCAAGGCAACCGACATTCCAATCCTGACCAAGCCCGAAATGATGGAGCATTTCGACGAGCTCGTCACGGACCCGCGCATCAAGAAAGCAGACATTCAGAAGTTCGTCGCCGAGTCTTCGAACCTCGGCAAGCTCTATCTCGGCCGTTATGGCGTCAGCCACACCTCAGGCAGCCAGGGTCAGCCGGCCCTCATCGTGCAGGACTACAAGGCCCGGCTGCTACCGTTCGCGGCACGCATCACGAGGGGCACGCTGACCAAGCGCGGCCGCTTCTCGCAGGTGCATCGCATTTTCAACCCGGCACGCATGGTGGTTCTGACGCAGAAGCCGGGCTTCTATCCGAGCTCCTCCGCGTTCGCCTATTTCCCATCCGGACTGTCGCGGGGGTTGAAAATCCTGAAGCTCTCGATTTTCGATCCCATGCCCGAGCTCATCGCCAAGCTCGAAGCATTCCGTCCGAACTTCATCACTGGCTATGCGAGTGCGCTTGAAGCTTTGGGCCGCGAGGAAGCCGAGGGCCGGTTGAACCTGAAAAAACTCGGCACGCTCGAGCAGTTGACGAATGTCGCAGAGCCGCTGCCTAAGCAAAGCGCGCAGCGGCTCAAGGAGACCTTCGGCGTCCATATCTTTGACGAGTACGCGATGGGCGAGTGTCTCGCCTTGTCGTCAGGCTGCAAGACGGAATTCGCCTCCCACATCAACATCGATCTCGCCAAGCTCGAGGTGGTGGACGAAAGGAGCCAGCCCGTTCCGGACGGCCAGGAAGGCGCCAAGATCCTCGTCACCAACCTCTACAATTTCGTGCAGCCGATCATCCGCTATGAGGTCGACGACCGTCTCGTGATGAGTCCGACGCCCTGTTCCTGCGGCAGTCAATTCCCGAAAGTTCAATCGATCATCGGTCGCAGCAAGGACATGCTGTGGATCAAGGTCGGCGGTGTCGTGCGTGAGCTGCCTTACTTCCTTTTCATCAACACCATGCACCACCACTTGGACGCGGCCGAACATCAAGTTGTGCAGACGGGGCTCAACCAGTTCGTGGTTCGCGTGGTGGCATGTCCTGGCAAGACGCTTGCTCCCGATCAGATCCGCGCGCGGATACGCGAAGGGCTCGACGCAGAGGGCATCAGCTGCGAAGTCAATGTGGACGTCGAGATCGTGGATGCCATCCCGCGCGGCCCTTACGGCAAGGTGGCGCGCGCCCAGAACCTCTACGGGCCGCCGACGAAGTAATCTGTTCCTAACCCTCTCAATCGAAGCCCGGCCGCGCCTAACTTGGATCAAGCACTTTGAGCGCGATTCGAGCAAGTATGCTTGCCTAAGCGGCGCGGAACTGCCCACCCCTTCGCGACTCCTCGCCAAATGCAAGCGCCCGTGAGGCTGTCTCCACCATAGCAGTCTCCGGGCGTTTTCATGCCGGGGCATGAGGGTAAGTTGACTGAGACGACCAAGCACGTCACGGCTGCGAAGGCCGCCATGACGGGAAGGGATATGCGTGAGCTGTCTCCGGCTGACACAAGCCTGACTAAGTCCCGGTTCAAGAGAGTGTCAAGACGTGTCCTCCGCTTTGCGGCTCCGCGGATCAGCCTTTCGCGTTTCCCACCTTCCAGGCCTCCTCGCGCACGGCGATGTCGGCCAAGATGCGGTCTAAGAGGAGGCACGTGCGTTTGAAGAGCGCTGAGCCGCGCCGGTAGTCGGCGGGCGCATAAAAGTCGA
>CAZSNH010000143.1:0-7082 GCA_964607855.1 uncultured Hyphomicrobium sp.
CCTGGGCAAGGTGCAGGCGCGCCGAGCTTGAGGAGAACACCTCGCCGGCATCTGCGACAGGCGCAATGATAGAAACACCGAATCCATAGCGCCGGCCCGCCTGTTGCATCATCTCGGGGGTTCCGCCCCGCCTTCGGCCGAAAAAAAAGTCATAGCCGATGACCACGTGTTTGACGCCGAGCGCGGAAACAAGAACGCGCTCGATGAACGCTTCGGCTGTGAGGTTAGAGAACTCCGCATTGAAGTCGACGACGATCGTAAAGTCGATACCCGTCTCCGCGAGAAGCTTGAGCTTCATGGGCAGGGGCGTGAGAAGGAAGTGAGGTTCATCGGGCACGAAGAACGCGCGCGGGTGGGGCTCAAAAACCATGACGCCCGGAGGCGCGCCGATTTCCTTGCCTTTTTCGATGGCGACACGAAGCAGCTCGCGATGGCCGCGATGCACGCCATCGAAATTTCCAATGGCAAGAGCGCCGCCGCGCACGGCCGCTGGGACATTATCAAATCCGCGGACCGTCAGCATCGGTGCTGCCTTTTCTTCCGGAGAATGATGTTTCCGGTCAGGAACCGCGAACGGGGATCTTGAGGACGGCTTCGCCTGTTAGGACCGGCGTGCCGCCGACTGAGCACACCGTTTCGAAGCGCGCGCGCTTCTTATCAGGAATGATCTCGATGACCTTGACGGTAGCGGTGACAGTGTCACCGATCTTTACGGGAGCCTTGAAATTCAAGCTCTGCGAAATGTAGATCGAGCCGGGTCCCGGCAGATGCATGCCGAAAACGGCCGAGATATAGCCTGCCGAGAGCATTCCGTGAGCGATGCGCTCCTTGAACATAGTGTTTGCGGCATAGGCAGCATCGAGGTGGACAGGGTTCCTGTCGCCCGAGACGTCGGCGAATTTCGCGATGTCGGCCTCCGTCACCGTCTTCGATATCGAAGCTTCCTGACCCACTTTCAGGTCCTCGAGGAAATACCCTTTGGTCATCGTCATATCGTGTCCCCGTCGCGCAAATACCCCAATTCTGGGCCGGGGGGACACTAGCCGCCCGACGCGTGCGCTGCAACAAATTCGATGCGCAGGCCAAATTACTGAGAAATCAGCAACAAATATGGGTGATGCGACGGATAATTATATTGCGGTCGACTACGCCCTCAGGCTATGAAGCTCTATTCCCTCAACCTCCAGGTTAAAGTTTGGCTGCTGCGGCGCACCGCAAGAGCCAAGAAAAGAGCATCTATGAGCGACCGCAAACCATTAATGCCCAAAGCCACCGCCGTGTGGCTTGTCGAGAATACATCCCTTACCTTTGAGCAGATTGCCGAGTTCTGCGGCATGCATATTCTTGAGGTCAAGGGCATTGCGGACGGGGATGAGAATGTGCTCAAGGCCATCAAAGGTCTTGACCCGGTGACCTCGGGTCAGCTCACGCGCGATGAAATCGAGCGTGGCGAAAAGGATCCCACTCACAAGCTCAAGCTCGCCGATCCCAAGGTCGTCATTCCCGAAACGGCGACCTCGAAGAAGCGAGGTCCCCGCTACACGCCCGTCTCCCGTCGTCACGACAGGCCGAATGCCGTGCTGTGGCTCTTGCGCAATCATCCCGAGCTTCGCGAAAGTCAGATCATCCGCCTCGTTGGCACGACGAAGCCGACGATTGCTCAGGTGCGCGATCGCACACACTGGAATTCGCCAAATCTTGTTCCGCAAGACCCGGTAACGCTCGGCATCTGCTCGCAGATCGATCTCGACGCCGAAGTGAAAAAAGCGGCTCGGCGCATCGAGCGCGAACGCAAGGAAGCCTCGAAGGGTCTGGAAAAGACCGGCACGCTTCTGCCGGCCGAGGAGACGACGGAAGCCCGCCCCGCACCGCCAACAGCCGAAATCGTTCAGCCGAGGCATGCCGAGCCGCGCGAGGAAACGGAAGCCGAGGAAGAAGCTCGCGTCTTCGCCAAGCTCAAGGAGCTGAAGAGCCCCGAACAACCGGCCACTCCGGAAGGCGAGTGAGGCGTGGAGCTATCCGGTTGACGTCCACCATGTGAGAGCCATGTCGGCGACAAGGGCCAGAAAAATACCGGCGCCGACGTCCCTGTTGGAGCGGAACCGCCACAGACAATTCTTCGCGTCTGTGATGTCAAGCGTCGAGACCTGCCAGGCGAGTTGCAGGGCAATGAGCGCTATTCCAATGAAGAATAGGAGATGGGCGCCCGCGAGAATTCCGGCCATCGCCCATAAAATGACGGCAACAAGATAGAACGCGCCAACCCAACTCGGACTCGCCTCGCCAAACCGTAAGGCAGTCGACTTGAGACCGAGCGAGAGATCGTCCTCGGCGTCCTGATGCGCATAGATCGTATCGTATCCGATTGTCCAAAAAACCGCACCCGCATAAAGCAGGAGCGGCGGGAGCCCCAAGCCGTCCTTGACGCTCGCCCAGCCGACAAGCGCCCCCCAATTGAACGCGAGTCCGAGCACGAGCTGGGGCCAGTATGTGAAGCGCTTCATGAAGGGATAGAGCGCGACGAGGAAAATGGACGAAGCGCCGAGAAGGATCGTGTAGAAATTGAATTGCAGGAGAACCAAGAGCCCGATTAACGACAGTCCGAAAGCGAGCATGATGGCCGCTTCAGGCGTCACTTGACCTGCAGGAATAGGCCGGCTTGCGGTGCGAGCCACGCGCGCGTCGTAGTCGCGATCAACCCAGTCGTTATAAGCGCATCCAGCGCCGCGCATGGCGATGGCGCCGATAGCGAAAAGCGTAAGACCCAAGAGGCTCGGGAACGCCTTTTTCTGCGTGAGCTCGGCAAGTGCCTGCGACCACCAGCAGGGGAATAGGAGCAGCCAGATCCCGATCGGCCTGTCGACGCGGGCAAGCCTCAAATATGGGCGCCAGGCTTCCGGGGCGTAGCGGTCGACCCAGTTTCCCGCTGCTGCGTCGGCGACGGCATTGCTGGGCAGGTTTTCGTCCTCGGGCGTCATGGTCACTTGCCGAATTTTTTCCGGACACTATCTGCGCGCGCCGGGTCCGGCAACGTGCCTCATAGGCAGGAGGGTGTTCCCTGGGGAACTGTGCCGGGCCTCGTTTGAGGCCAATCTCTGATCATCGCTGGCTGGGGAGACCCTGCCGAGCGTCGGCTGCGCGTGCTCGAGCGAGATCATGCGCCCCAAAGCTTTCGAATGACAGGCGATAGGAGATGATCCTCATGAAACTAAAATCCGTGGCAGCCATAGCGATTGCGGCGTTTTCCGCATTTTTGGCGCCTGGTGGCGGGCAGAGCGCGCTTGCAGGCGAAATTCTGGACCGGCTTCGGTCACACGGCCTCGGCAAGTGGGTCGACAAATATGTCGAGGAAGATAAGTCGGGTATGGTGCGCTACAAGCGCGCCAAGCAGGACACGTGGTCTCAGGACTACTACGACAGTACCACCGGCAAATGGACCGGCAAGAAGCACAACCCAGAGCAGGCAACGGGCGACGTGAAGCCGACCTCGAAAAAGAAGCCGCTTTCCCTCTCGAGCAGGAAAAGCTCGACGTCGCTTCGAACGGCGGAAGCATCGCATTCGTCGAAGAAGAAAAAGATCAAGGACACCGCCAGCGAAACCCTGTCGGCTGCGCCGGCGGCGGCTGGAGAACCGATCAAGACGGAGGCACCGGCTGTCGAGAATAATTCGCCGGAAACCCCGGCAGCCCCGTTGAGCAAGCCTACCGCGCAAGGGACGTTCGTACCAACAACTGGGCTGGCCTCTGTTGCCGAGACCAACAGCCCTCAAGCGCCGGGAGACGTCGGTCCCGCCGTCCACTAATATCGATTTTCTCCAAGAGTGGCCTTCCCTCGCATCCCGTGCGGGGGAGGTCGCCTTTTCGAGACTACACCGCCCGGCAGAAGATGCTATGAGCAGGCGGTCATGGCCATCCACGATTTCACCTCTCAACGTCTCTTCGTCGACGCGCCTCTCGCGGCAGGAGAGATCCTCACATGCACGACTGAGCAGTCAAATTATCTTAGCAACGTTTTGCGGCTTGGACCCGGGGCTTCGCTGTTGGTATTCAACGGCAGAGATGGAGAGTGGCGGGCTGAGATCAAGAAGGCCGACAAAAAGCGCGTTTTCTTAAGCGTGCTTTCCCGCGTCCGCGCTCAGTCGGACGGTTCCGACATCGATTATCTTTTTGCGCCCTTGAAGAGATCGCGCCTCGACTACATGGTACAGAAGGCTGTCGAGATGGGGGTTAAGCGGCTTCGTCCCATCATGACAAAGCGAACGGTGGCCGAGAGGGTCAATCTTGATCGCATGAGAGCAAACGTCATCGAAGCCGCCGAGCAGTGCGGGATACTGAGCATCCCCGAGATTGCGGAAGTGGAGAAGCTCGATCGCGTTATCGCAAGCTGGGATGGAGAGCGTCATCTCATTTTTTGCGATGAAGAGGCCCCGGTCGGCAATCCGATTGCTGCCTTGCGCGCGCGCCTCGGAGAGGCAAGGCCCCTGAAGCTCGCCGTTCTTCTGGGGCCGGAGGGCGGTTTCGATACCGAGGAGCGAGACATGCTCCTCTCACGGCAGTTTACGATTCCGATTTCGCTAGGACCGCGAATTCTGCGTGCCGATACGGCTGCCGTCGCTGCGCTTTCTTTGATCAACGCCACCGCCGGGGACTGGGGTTGATAGAGATCGCCTGGCGTGTTGCCTTTCCGCTCTTGCCCCACCAGCCCGGAGGCTACAAACTTAAGTTCAGGGACTGAGTTGGTTCGCGCTTGTTGGGGAAGGGGAGTAGGTCATGCGTTTATGGATTGGAGTGGCAGCACTTGCTCTTTTGCTTCTTTTGATTGGCGCAGTCGCCTGGCTGGACGGCGGATTGATGAAGTATCCAATGCCGGGCCCAATCGTCGCCGCGCGCTCGAATGCGACCCTTACTGCGGCTGCCTGCAATGCTGAAGAGAAAAATAGGAACCTCAATCTGCGTTGTCTCGCGCTCGCTGCTCCTATCGGGGCCTACGCGCCGTATCGCCGCTGTGGAGGATACATCGAAAGCGAGAGGGTGGGGGCAAGCCGTATAGCCTGTTCAAAACCTGAACTTCTCGAAGCCTATTTCCAATTCGGCGAAGGAAGAACCGCTTACCGGGAATTCCGCCGCGCATGCCGTGCTCACGATTTCTGCTATCTGCATTCGCGCGCCACATATGATCCGAAGCGAACCGATTTCGAGGCCCAGCAGAGATGCGATAGTATGCTGCTCGCGGATGCCATTCGCGATTGCCGGTTGCTGTTCCCGGGCAAGCCGGACTATTTGCGAAAGTGCCGATGGGCGGCGATGGCGACCTACACAGGTGTGCGCACCAAGGGTGCCGACTACTTCGCCAAGTGGAATCAGGCCGCTTGCGATTACGAACCGGGTGCCCACGGAGCTCGCGACCAGGTCGTGAGCGGGCGCTTCATCAAAGGTGCACCCGAAGCCGCGCTGACGATCGTGCAGGATGCAGGCGGAGCGAGCGTCACCTTCGAGCTTGTCGCCTTCACTGAATCCGGCCGTCCGGAGCGGCGTGCGGTTCTCGAGAAGCTTTCACCATCGTCCGTCGCGGTCGCCGATGGCGATCAAGCCTGCACATCGGCGCCTTGGAATGGCGAGGGCCGGAGTTGTCCTGTAAGTCTCGCGGAGGCCGGGCTGACGGCTGCCGATTGGTTGCGGTTCGCACCCGTTGTGCTCGATTCAGATGGTGATGGTGCCGACGAGATCCTCCTCGTCTCTCTTATTCCCGAAGCAGGCCTTGTGTTCACCCATCTGCGCGTGACATCAGCTCCTGAAGGCGCCCTTTTTGAAGCCCCCGCAGCGTTCATCGCATTTAACGGCTCGAAGGAATTCTGGTCGGCATCGCGCGGCGCCATAAGCCCGCTCAGCGACGATCGGGCCATTCAGATGCTCTCGCATGAGTTTGTGCCCGTTCGACGCACGCCTGAGGGCCAATGCGCTTCTCCCTCCGAACAGGATCCAGAGGATCTTATCCTCTTGGGCGGACGTGCCGAAGAAGGAATGGCCGCGATTGCCCACAAGATCTACCGGTTCACCTTCGACCAACAGTCCAAACGCTGGCGCTTTCATCGCGACGGGTTTGTCGAGGATCGGCACAAGATGCGCTATTGCGACAAGGAATTCGTGGGCTCCTTCAGCCAGGGCACGCGGCTTCAGTATCCTGCAATCGCTGTGCACGGTCCCCTCAAGTGCGCCGGCAGGACGATTTATGGCGAAACCCTTTCGGCAATTGTACGCGAGAAGTGCCCGTCAAGCTCGATTACGGCGAGGGCCGGCGAACTCAATGACATCGATCTCATCAATTATCGCATGAACCCGGCATACAATGGGGAGAGCGGCACAGACGAGATCAGCGAGCTCGAATCGGCACGCGTTTCCTGGCAGCCCGTGATTTGGAACGAGGCCGCCGATCCGGTGATGACGAGCCGCGCTGCGCGCTCGCTCGGCGTAATGCTGGTCAGCACCTATACAGGAGGCACAAACCGGCTACGTTATCCTTTGATCAACGTCCTGCGCGCAGATCAGCGAACCGAGCAGGCCACCAAGGAAGCCTGGCGTGAGCGCCAGCCCGACACGCTCGGAATCACGCCCGTCCAGTATGCGATTTTCGAGTCCAATCGGTTCAGCGAGGTGCAAACCTGGAACACACAGAAGTTCGGCGACCCGGCCATATTCTATCATATTCCGAGTGTGCTCGCTCCCTTCTGGATAGATGGGAGCCCGGGCCTGTCGCTCGTCATGTTCGCCAATCGCGCGAGCTTTGAACGTGGTAACGTTGCCCGGCCGGTCGAAACGGGTTCTCCGCAGTCTGACATCGTAAAGCGCGGTACCCTTCAGATTCTGATCACACCCCTTGCGGATAAGGCCAATCGCGTCGGCGATGTTCGATGGCTGGAGTGCCCCATTCCGGTCTCTGAGGAGCTCATGGTTCCGCAAGCTCGACCCACCCTGCGCTGGCGCAGCGATTTTCTTTATCAGGAGCCCGTTCTGCCCGGCATGTTTTTCATGGGCGAGAAGGGGGGGCTTGCGATTGCCTATCGGACCTCTGAAGGCCGCATCGGA
>CAZSNH010000144.1:0-7066 GCA_964607855.1 uncultured Hyphomicrobium sp.
GCCAGCGCGCGCCTTGAGCCTGTTCCGGGCCGCTTCGAAGGCCCGCTCCACGGCGTCCGCATACCGACCCGCGACCGCCCCCTCGTGCCCGAAGGCCTGCATGGTCCGCACGGCGCCGAGATTCTCGCCCGCATAGGCCGAGGCTTCGGCAAGTGTATCTTGGGCGCGGCGGGACAATTCCTTGACTGACCGCCCATAGGCAACCAGCGGCAGCACAATAAGCGGAATGGCCACCAGCACGAGCCCGGACAGCAGCGGGCTCGTCAGCACCATCATGATGAAGGCACCGACCAGCATGATGAGATTGCGGAGTGCCTGTGAAAGGGTGGAACCGGCAGCCGCCTTCATCTGGGTGGTGTCCGCCGTCAAGCGGCTCATGACTTCACCCGAGTGCTCTTTTTCAAAAAACGATGGACCAAGCCTTGCGACGTGCCGGAACACGTCGGCTCTCAAATCAGCAACGACCCGCTCTCCGAGCCAGTTCACAAAATAGAAGCGCAGCGCACTCGCAATCGCGAGAATGCCGCCAATGACGATGAGCATCGAGAAATACTGGCCGATCAGCGTCGTGTCATGGCCTACAAACCCATGGTCCAGCATCCGCCTCACCGCCATCGGCACCGAGAGCATGGCTACAGCGGAGACCACCAAGGCCGCGAATGCGGCCACGAGAATGCGGGGATACTTGCGAAGATAAGGTTTGAGCGAAAGCAATGGCGCTAGCGACCGGTTCCGTCGCGAGGCCTCTTCATGACCGGCCGCCACGGCGTTTCCGGATGCGGCAGTCTTGGAGGGATATGGCGTAGCCATGGGCCTGCCTTCGCTGAGAAAGTCATTTTCGAGCCGCAACATGCCGAAGTGACGGGGCCGTCTCAAGGCTCCACATTGGAGCGCGTCAGTACGCCTCGGTCTGGCCGACTAAAATGGGTTTTATTATGAGCTTTTTGGCGCTTGTGCCATGACGCCATCTCGACTATAGAAGCGCATCCTCGAATTTCTTGCAGCCGTGCTCCTTGGCTCCCAGAGGCGCCAGTATGATGACTGCATATTGCGATTGAAAGAACCTGACCGATGAAGAAAGACGCTGACGTTCACCCCGATTATCACCAGATCAAGGTCGTCATGACCGATGGCACCGAGTTCATCACCTACTCGACCTACGGCAAAGAGGGCGACGAATTGCATCTCGATATCGACCCCAAGACGCACCCGGCTTGGACGGGTGGCGACGCCAAGTTGGTGGACCGGGGCGGCCGTCTCTCGCGCTTCAACAAGAAGTTCGAAGGCCTTTTTAAGAAGTAAGACCGGCCGGAAAACACGGGGTTGCAACTAAAAAAGGCCCGGATGGTATTCGGGCCTTTATTTGTCGTTCAAAAAACCAAAGGCGGAGATCAGCATCAGTTGATGCTGCGGAAAGCCCGTTCGATGCGGTTCATTTGCGCCGCCACCGGATTGAAATCCTGGGAGAGCTCGGAATTTAGAGGCTTCTGCGCCATGGCACGATCGAGCTGCACGATGCGATCGTGGAGCGCGAAGCTCTCGTTGATGAGGGAACGCAGTCCCTGCGGGAGGGCATCGAAATCCTTGATGTGGCCCGGACGGCCGATACTCTGCAACTTCACGCGTGAACGCTTCAATTCGGCTTCTTCGGAGGTAATTTCTCCGGCCTTGAGAGCGCGGCGGATCAGCAGCCAGGACGCAAGGTCGAGAAGTCGCGTCGTGAGACGCATGCTTTCGGTCGCATAAAGAACCGTGACCTGGCTGGAAAGACCCTTGGAGTCCCGGCGGCCCGCACCGTCGAGATAGGCAGCCGTGCGCTCGACGAGCGCCATGCCTTCCTTAAAAACCTGATCAAACTGCTCAGAGGCCTGAAAGTGCTCCCCGAACGAGATCAAACGCAATGAACCATCAACTCTCGACGTTTCACTCATGACACTCTTTGACACAACCACTCACTTCCCAGAAACCAATAGCACTCCTCATGCTACGAGGCCAGTGTTAACAAGATGCCCAAATCGAGACAAAAAAATGAGCCGCGACCCCGCTTCATTGTGGATATGCAAAAAAAAAGCCGCTCACGAGGAGCGGCTCGAAAGTCAACAGGGAGGCGTCAAACAGAGTGGTGAGGCCACTCAGGATCCAGCGAAACTGGATACAGAAAAACATAACCTCGTAACCCTAATGAAAGGTTAATTGCCCGTCTTTTTCGTCACCCACGACCGGGTTCATTTTTTGAACAGAGCCGAAGCTGCGGCCTCGTGTGCACGTTTCCTTTCAAGCTCGGTTCTGACGCGAGCAATCTCCAGATTGAGCACCTCGATGCGATGCTCGAGTTCCGCGAGAGAGAGCGTTTCGAGGCTCTCGCCGACGGTCACACCCTTCGCGGGCTTCTTCTCAGTCTCATCCCAGTCCATCGCTCACTCCTTTTCGCCTAGGCTTGGGACGAATGGTGTCACGAGCCGAGGCTTGTCTCAATCTGTGTCCTCGGGCATGTCTGGGGCGAAGCTGTGATCAAGCCCTGTTCCGGGCATTACACAAGCAGGAAAGGCCCCATGACCCCACTTCCTCCGGCCATGACCGCGATCGCCATCACGGCAAAAGGCGGACCCGAAGTTCTGGCGCCAACGACTATGCCCGTACCCGTGCCTGGCTCGGGCCAGATCCTCATTAAAGTCGCAGCCGCAGGCGTGAACCGGCCCGACGTGCTGCAGAGAAAAGGACTTTATCCGGCCCCAAAAGGGCATTCGGAACTTCCGGGGCTCGAGGTTGCCGGCACAATTGCGGCCGTGGGGCCCGGCGCAGCGCGTTTCACGATTGGCGAGCGGGTGATGGCCCTCGTCAATGGCGGGGGATATGCCGAATACTGCCTCGCCGAGGAACCGGCGACCATCCCCATTCCCCCTTCCCTCACGTTCGAGCAGGCCGCTGCCATACCGGAGACCTTCTTCACCGTCTGGCATAACGTGTTCGAGCGCGGCGCTCTGAAGGACGGAGAGTGGCTGCTCGCGCATGGCGGCACGAGCGGCATCGGCGTCACCGCCATTCAGCTCGCTAAGGTGATGGGCGCCCATGTCATCACGACTGCGGGGTCTGCAGAAAAGTGCGCCGTGTGCCTGGCGCTCGGTGCCGATCGCGCCGTCAATTACAAATCAGAAGACTTCGTCGAGGCCGTCAAGGAGACGACCAAGGGCAAGGGCGTCGATGTCGTTCTCGACATGGTCGGCGGCGACTACATCGAGCGTAATATCAAATCGGCAGCCGAGGATGCCCGCATCGTCTATATCGGGTTTCAAGCGGGTTCCACAGCCACCGTCGATTTCATGCGTGTGATGCTGAAACGCTTGACGATAACCGGCTCGACGCTCCGTGTTCGTTCAAATGCCGTTAAAGGTGCCATTGCCCGCTCTGTAGAGGCGCAGGCCCTGCCGCTTGTTATATCGGGAAAGGTAAAAATACTGATCGATAGCGTCTATCCCCTCATGAACGCCGCTGACGCGCACCGGCGCATGGAGACGAGCGAACACATCGGCAAGCTCGTTCTCACCATCTGAGGCGATCACCAGCTAAGATTCGGCATGGCTGCGATGGGAGGGGTGGGCAAGCCGTTGAAGAGCCGCGCCAGCGTTGTCCCATCGAGCGATTCACCCGGCTTCATGTGAACGCTGCTCGCAATATAGATGCTCGGCACACCTGCTGCCGCCGCGCCGGCGATATCCGTGCGAAGGCCGTCTCCGATGGCGAGTGTCCGGTCACGGGCGATTGCGCGGCCCTTGATCTCAGAAAGCCGGGCGAAGGCCATGTCGTAAATGGGTATATGCGGCTTGCCCGCATATTGAACGCGCCCTCCAAGCTCCTCGAACTTTTCGGCGAGCGCGCCTGCGCAGTAAATGAGCTTTGAGCCGCGCTCGACATATATGTCGGGATTGGCACAGATCATGGGAATGCCCCGGCCTACGAAATCCGAAAGCATCTCGGCATAATCCTCGGGCGTCTCGACATCGTCATCGAAAAGACCCGAGCACACGACCAGTGATGCGGCCCCGGCACTGACGAGCTCGACCGAAAGCCCCGTGTAGAGGCCGAGATCGCGTTCTGGGCCCAAGTGGAAGATCCGCGAATTGCCGGCTGCCGCAATGAATTGGCGGGCCACATCCCCCGAGGAGACGATAGCGTCGAAAGCAAAGTCGGGAACCCCGATCCGGGCCAGCTGGGCTGCAACCGCATCAAAGGGACGCGGCGCATTCGAGAGCAGGATCACCAAGCCGCCGCTGAGACGGAAGCGAGCACAGGCATCGCAGGCGGCAGCGAAGGGCGTAACGCCGTTGTGCATCACGCCCCACACATCAGCGAGCCATGCCTCATAGCCCGATGCCAAGTGGGAAATGGACGTCAGAACCGGTATGGCGCCCGGGGAAGCGGTATCATGGATGCTCATCCGCCCTGCGTAACCGCAGTGACGTTCTCAATCAAGCTGCCCTGTGCTCCGTGCGCGCAATCGAGTCGACTTTCATGGGCCTTGCCCCTCCAAAGAGCTGACCCTGTCCGAAGTGGGCGCCGAAGCCGAAGAGACGTGCACGCTCGCTCTCGTCGTCAATGCGCCCAACGATGAGGGTGAGGCCGAGGTTGGCGAAGTAACGGCTGATATCATTCGCCGGAACAATCCCCTGCTGCGAGCGCAGACCTTCAAGGAATACGTCCGCATCGAGTTTCGCAAATGCGAATCCGACCGCCGCGAGAGGTCCGAAATCCATGTCGAGATCGGCAATATCCTGCACGGCGAACCGGAAACCGATCGACTTCAGCGCTGCCAGAGCGGCCCATTGGGTTTCGTTCAGGCTTCGCAAGCTGTTCTGAGAAAATGACAGCACGAGCTGCCCGGTGATCCCGGGATATTGATCGCTGCAGGCCTTGGCGCTCAACAGGAACTCGCGATCCGTCAGGCTTTCACGGCTGTACTCCGAGAGAACCACACCGGTCTTCCCGCGTTTGTCGAGCCGTCCGGCCACGTTCGCTGTACGATCGAGGCGGGCCCGATCAAGAAGCGGCAGCAACCCCGAACTTGCCAACTGTGGATCACCCGGCCGCGCGTCAACGGCGTTGCCATTCTCATCCGTCAGCCGCAAAGAGACCTCGTAATGGCGCGGCCGAAGATCGCCGAGGCCTACGACAGGTTCGAGCAGGACATCGAGACGCCCATCGGAAATCGCAGCCGCGAATCCCAAACGTGGAGGCTCGACGGGCACATGAGGAGATGCTCCAGTGGCCAAGGCTTCGGCAGCAGGAGCTAGCGCTGGCGGCACCGGCCTATCGGGCGCAATCGTGCCGCGTAGCGGGGGTGGGGTATTCGTTGCCTCAAAGGCAGCGGCTGGCGCGGGCGGCGGCAAGCCTGCAAACGATTTCTGTGGTGGCGCGGCCATCACGCCTGCGACCCCCATCAGCGCGCTCACGGACTGATCAATGCCTTCCCGCGTCATGGCCGCTACTTGCGATATCGTCTCCGGAGACTCGTTGGCTTCTGCGGCGCTCGGGATCTTGCGCATGACGTCTGCCGCATTGACGTCGGCAGCAAGCTTCTTGATGAGGCCCTGGATCATTTCGACATCGGCTTCACGCAAGCTCCCTGCCGAAATGGGGGCATTTTGTTCGCTGGTCCGCTTTGGTCCTGCCGAAGCCTTCTGATCCGCGGCACCGGGCGCAGGCGCCTCGTCAGCACCGGCAGGCTTCGGCGGCTTCTGACCGGATGCAGGCGCAGCGTCAAACCTCGGTTGCGCCGGCCGGAAGGACCACGCGTCTTTCAAAGGTGCCGAGGCGGCGGAACCGGGAAGCTCCTGCGATCCACGCAGAGCAGCATTGGCCTCAGTGATGTCCGCCTTCTGTTCGGCGGATTTGAATGTTGCCTCAACGCCCAAGGGGGACTTCGCCGAAAGGGGCGGGACACCTTCTGCCGCACGAACCGAAAACTGGCTGCGCACTTCGACTCCCGGACCGAATTGACGGCTCTTCAATTTCTCGAACTCGAACTCGAGACGCTGAATTTCGTGCCTGAGGCTCGCGACCCGCGACGTCTGACGCAAGAGCACCTGCATTCCAGTCAGCAGCGATCCGGTGACAATCGCGAGCGCAATTGCGGGCCCTACGGCCAATCCCAGTTGAAGGTGGAAGGCGGTACCCAGGGCCACGGCAAACAACAGCATGCCGCCCGTGACGACCGCTTCCCCCATTTGACCCTTTGGGCTTTTCGGCTGGGCGTGCCTCGATGGAGTTCCTCGCATGCTCTAAAGCGCCTTCCTCGCGACGAATCAACATCTCAAAAGCTTTTCGCTGCCGTGCCCGCGTGGCAATTCGGTCAGGGCGAATTTCGCATTGTTTCCACAACGCTTTCAGGAGATCGCGAAGATAGCGTGGCCGATCCGCACCATGCGCGGATCGAGGCCTGCCGCCACAAAATCGCCTGCAATTCGGCAGCCGCCGAAGGCACAAGCGGACAAAAATAGCATTTAAAACAAACGCGTAAGGAGTTGGGCGAAAACCCTGTGAAGTGTCTCAATGGTGCCATTGCCGGGCCGCGGCTGAACCCGAATCGAGGTGCCGTTTAGATGTCGTTAGGCGAATCGGAATGGTATCGTTGCTACCGGGCGTCCTAACGAAAGTCCGGCGTCACGAGGAGATGCCCTATGTTCATGAGTCCCATTGAACTTGATCATCCGTTTCAAAGTGTGTTCCCCGATCTTGCCGGTCAGCGCGTGCTGCTCACGGGGCTTACAGCAGATGCGGGCGTCGATGTTGTGCGCGCCTTTGCTGAACACAGATGCAGGCTCATCATTCAAATCCCCGATATCAGTCCTGAGATGACGGAACTCGGAGCGGTCCTCTCGGAGACGGCTGGCGAGCTTGAAATCCTCAATCTGCCGCTCACGACCGGCGATTCGGCAATCCAGCTTGCTCAACGCGCCATGAAAACTTTTGGTGGCGTCGATTGCGTCATCAACATCGCTCGCCTCGGCCGCGAGGACATGGCGGGCATCGCTGAGTATGCCGAGGTTGAAGCCCTCGTCTCGGCCAAACT
>CAZSNH010000145.1:0-1003 GCA_964607855.1 uncultured Hyphomicrobium sp.
GAATTCCCGCATACTCTTTCGGGGGGCCAGCAGCAGCGCGTGGCCCTCGCGCGCGCACTCGTGCCGCGTCCTTCAGTCGTGCTCATGGATGAACCATTCTCGGGGCTTGATGTTCAACTGCGCGACACCATGCAGGAGGAGACGCGTGCTCTCCTCAGGGAAACGCGTGCGACATCGATGATTGTCACCCATCATCCTGAAGAAGCCATGCGCCTCGCCGACCGGATCGCAGTGATGCACAAGGGGCGCTTGGCTCAGGTTGGAACGGCAGAGGATCTCTACAACCGCCCTGCAGATCTTTTTGTGGCCCGGCTCTTTTCGGAGGTTAATGAGTTCACCTATCGCACAAGCGGGGGTGAGATTGATACGCCTTTCGGACGTTTCTCCGCCAATGGATTAGTGGAGGGAGCAATCGCCGTACTCTGCGTGCGGGAACGGGGAGTGCGGATTACGAGATCGGGACCAGGGCTCAGCGGGCGGGTCTTGCAGGCAAAATTTCTCGGCGACGTCCGGCTCCTCGAAATCGGCGTCACGGGGTTTGACCAACCCTTGCGCGTTCGTCTTCCGAGCGGGGAAACGATTGCAAAGGGCGAGGATGTCTCTCTCGAGGTGGATCGCCAGCAGATCATGGTGTTTGGTCATGCGGCCCGAAACGGTGATTAATTTCACCAGTTTTCGACATTTTTCATGCTGGCCGGTGCGCTTGCCCGGTGCATGCGCTTCTGCGATATTATGATCAACTGAGCTCGGCCCGGCGTTGGGTCTGCAACTGGAGATTTTTTGGCATGGGCCTAAGTACCACCCACATTCTGCTTTTGCTAATCGTCGTCGTACTTCTTTTTGGGCGCGGCAAGATTTCCGAGCTCATGGGCGATGTCGCGAAGGGCATCAAGAGCTTCAAGAAGGGAATGGCGGAAGACGACGTTGCTGGGGATTCGACGAAGGAAATTGAGCACGCCCGTACCCCGGAAGCAGGACGCACCGATACGACCAAGTCGGGGTG
>CAZSNH010000145.1:1013-7053 GCA_964607855.1 uncultured Hyphomicrobium sp.
GCTTTCGAGCGCAGCCCCCCGAACATCACATCCCGTTCTGCGCCGGCTGCTGCGGGCGCAGATCTCATTTGATCCTCTGAGGCGATGCGAGTCGCCGGAAGTGAAACATGTTCGACATCAGCTGGAGCGAGCTTCTCATTCTCGGCATCGTGGCCCTCATATTCGTGGGTCCCAAAGAATTGCCCGCTCTCTTCCGCACGCTCGGCCGCTATGCTGGAATTGTGAGGAGACAGGCCGCCGAGTTCCGGGAACAATTTGACGCCGCGATGCGCGAAGCTGAGTTTGAAGAGATGCGCAAGGATCTCACCAAGGTCAAAGACGATCTCACCAAATCGGTCCGCGAGGCGGAAGCCTCCGCCTCGTCCATCAAAACGGAAATTGATAAGGACATCGCTTCGGCGACCCGATCGGCGGACACGCAGGTCACGCCGCCGCCCGCCGAAGCCGGGAAGGGCTGAGCAGAGTGCAGGAACACGTGAAAGCGACGGATCAAGACGACATCGATGCTTCAAGAGCGCCGCTCATGGAGCATTTGATCGAGCTTCGCCAGCGGCTCATTTATGCGGTCGTCGCCTTTTTTGCCATGTTCATTCTCTGCTTCTCGCTAGCGCGTTACATTTACGATGTTCTTGTCTGGCCTTACGCCTGGGCTTCAGGGAACGAACACGTTCGGCTCATTGCGACTCACTTTCTCGAGCAGATATTTACGCACTTGAAACTCGCCATGTTCGGGGCAGCATTCCTCTCATTCCCTATCGTGGCGACGCAGATATACAAGTTTGTCGCGCCCGGCCTCTACGCGAACGAGAGGAAGGCGTTTCTGCCCTACCTCATTGCGACGCCCATCTTCTTCCTGCTCGGGGCGGCGATCGTCTATTTCATCGCCATGCCGATCCTGATCAAATTTTCCATGGGGCTCGCTGCAACGGCGAGCGTGGGCACAGCAACAATCGAACTCATGCCCAAGGTGTCGGAGTATCTCTCGCTCATTATGCAGCTCATCCTGGGCTTTGGGATCTGCTTCCAGATGCCGGTCGTGCTCACACTGCTTGCGCGCGCCGGCTTCATTACGTCCGACACATTGAGGAATGGCCGGCGGTTTGCGATCGTCATCATCTTTGCGGTCGCCGCTATCCTGACACCCCCTGACGCCCTCAGCATGATCATCATGGCTCTGCCGACAGCATTTCTCTACGAGTTTTCGATCTTCGCCGTTGCTTGGGTGGAAAAGAAACAGGCCGCCTCCGGCGCCACGACCTGAGGCCGTCGACGGGCAATTTCTAAGGACGACGATCGCCTGGCGGCTGGCAAAGTTTTGCCGGCTCAATTAGTGTCCCGCTGCGGGGAGCAGATCCGATTGGACCGGTAACGACGGTTCACTCTCTTTTTTCCGCGAATAATTGAGGTCCGCCTCGGCCCTGCGCTGCAGGTGCAACTATTCTTGGGGGAACCCCGTGACCGATTGGACATCCGGATATGTTGCCGACATCGACTACACCTACGGCTACTACGGGGAGCTCAACCCTCTTCGCGTGCAGCTCTGCTTCTTGCATGCGGGCTTCGCGCCTCCGGCCATAATGACTGCATGCGAGCTCGGCTTCGGTCAGGGTGTGAGCCTCAACATCCATGCGGCGGCAACGTCCGTTCACTGGGCAGGTACCGATTTCAATCCCTCGCATGCTGCCCACGCCGCCAGGCTTGCGCAGGTTTCGGGAACCGATGTCACGGTCTCCGATGAGGCGTTTGCCGAATTCTGCCAGCGCGCCGATCTCCCTGAATTCGACTACATCGGCGTACACGGCATATGGAGCTGGATCTCGGATGAAAATCGGCGGATCATCGTCGACTTTCTGCGCCGCAAGCTCAGGGTCGGGGGCATCCTCTACGTCAGCTACAATACAATGCCAGGCTGGGGCAACATCGTGCCGCTACGCCACCTCATGACACGGCACGCAGAAGTAATGGGCGCCCCGGGACAGGGCATCGTCTCGCGTATCAATGCGTCCATTGAGTTTGCCGAGAAGCTTTTCGCGCAGTGTCCGGCATTCTCGCGCAACAATCCCGCCGTTGCCGAGAGGCTCAAGCAGATGAAGGATCAGAGCCGGAATTATCTCGCTCACGAATACTTCAACAAAGACTGGCTTCCGATGCCGTTTGCCGACATGGAGCAGTATCTCTCGGAAGCCAAGGTGGCCTTTGCCTGCTCGGCACACTATTCCGATCATATTGTTGGTCTCAACCTCACCAACGAGCAGCAGGCCTTGCTGAAGGACATACCGGATCCGATGTTCCGCGAGACGGTCCGCGATTTCATGGTCAATCAGCAGTTCCGGCGCGACTACTGGGTCAAGGGCGCACGGCGTATTTCGACACTCGAGCAGGTCGAGGGTATGCGCAATGCGCGCGTCGTGCTCTCGACTCCGAGGAGTGCGGTGACCATGAAAGCCAAAGGCTCCCTCGGCGAAGCGACACTTCAGGAGAATATTTATGCCCCACTTGCCGATTATCTAGCTGGTTATCATACCAAGTCGCTCGGCGAGATCGAGCAGGCCCTAAAACCGAAAAACATCACACTTGCACAGCTTGTCGGAGCGATCATGGTCATGGCCGGGAAGGGGGAGATCTCGATCGCTCAATCGGACGACCAGATTGCCGCCAATGCCAAGCGGGCCCAGAAATTCAATCAGTATGTTCTTTCCGCTTCGCGCGTCAGTGCGAATTTGAGCTTTCTCGCGAGCCCTGTCACGGGAGGGGGGGTGCCCGCAGTGCGGTTCCATCAGCTGTTCCTGCTGGGACGCGCCAAAGGCGCCAAGACGCCCGAGGATTGGGCGAAATTTGCCTGGGACGCTCTTGTGGCGCAGGGGCAACGTGTCACCAAGGACGGCAAAGCTTTTGAGACGCCGGAAGAAAACATCGCAGAGCTCACCGCTCAGGCGAAGGATTTTGCCGAACAACGCCTTCCGCTCATGACGGCGCTCAAGGTTGCTTGAGAGCGATGACGTTTGAGCGAGGACGGTCGTTGTCTCGGTCACGAAACGCGGAAACACCCATATTCCCAAGGGGCAATCAAAAGTGACACTTTTGGCCGCCTGGACCTCGCAGGTGAGGCATCCTATAGGACGGGCGAAGAGCGCAATGACTTTTCGAGGAACGATGCCGTGTTCGATATCAAGTGGATTCGAGATAATGCGGATGCATTCGACGCCGGTTTGAAGCGGAGAGGACTGCCACCACAGGCAGCCGCCCTCATCAAGATCGACGACGAACGGCGCAAGATCCTGACTGCACTTCAAGACGCCCAGTCGCGGCGCAACACAGCCTCCAAGGACATCGGAAAAGCGAAAGCCTCGAAGGACGAAGCCCTCGCCAATAAACTCATGGCCGAGGTGAATGCCTTGAAGGAGACCATCGCCAAAGGCGAGGAAGACGAGCGGCGCATCAATGCAGAGCTCGAAAAAGCACTCGCCGTCATTCCAAACACGCCGCGAGACGACGTCCCCCTGGGAAACGATGAAAAAGCCAACAAGGAGATCCGCAAGCACGGCACGCCGCGCAAATTCGGTTTCAAGCCCAAGCAGCATTTTGAGATCGGTGAAGCTCTTGGCCTGATGGATTTCGAAACGGCAGGAAAGGTTTCCGGTGCCCGCTTCGTTTTTCTCAAGGGTGCGCTGGCACGACTCGAGCGAGCGATCGCGAGCTTCATGCTCGATCTTCACACCGGCACCTTCGGTTACACGGAGATAAACCCGCCGCTGCTGGTTAAGGATCACACGGCCTACGGCACCGGCAATCTGCCGAAGTTCGCCGACGATCTCTTCGTTACGACGAACGGGTTTTGGCTCATTCCAACGGCAGAAGTTTCTCTCACCAACATCGTGCGCGAGCAGATCCTCGAGGAAGCCCAGCTTCCGATGCGACTGACCGCGTGGACGCCGTGCTTCCGTTCGGAGGCGGGTGCGGCTGGTAAAGACACGCGCGGCATGATCCGCCAGCACCAGTTCTCAAAGGTGGAGCTCGTGTCCATCGCCACGCCCGAGCAGTCGACCGAGGAGCATGAGCGCATGACCTCTTGTGCCGAGGAAGTGCTGAAGCGGCTCGGCCTGCCGTACAGGACCATGCTGCTTTGCACGGGCGATATGGGCTTTGCATCCCAGAAAACCTATGACATCGAAGTATGGCTGCCCGGACAGGATGCCTATCGTGAAATTTCCTCCTGCTCGGTTTGCGGCGATTTCCAGGCCCGGCGGATGGGGGCCCGTTATCGTCCCAAGGGCTCAAAGGAGGTCCGCTTCGTTCATACTCTCAACGGATCCGGTTTGGCGGTGGGGCGAACACTCGTGGCTGTGCTCGAAAATTATCAACTATCCGACGGTTCCGTCACAATTCCGGAAGCATTGCAGCCCTATATGGCCGGAATGACGAAAATCGGATGAGTGATGCCGCACCCATTCGATATCGTTACTGTAGCCGATAACGTCGCGGACCCCGAGATTCGCGGCAAGAAGGGTTATATCATTGGTGAAGTCACATCCGAGCAGTGCGCCGTTTTCATTTATGCGTTTGAACGGGTCTGGTGCCTGTCACCGCATGAGGTCATGCTGACGGGCGAAACGGATGTGGCGGCGCGGGATTATCGGGGGCCAAGGCTAAGAGTAAATCTGAAGGGCGAAGTGTTGGGCTGGAATGCGGATCCTGATAACGAATGACGACGGTGCGGGTGCGCACGGTCTAACGGTGCTGCATCAGATCGCCAAGGCGATGACCGATGACGTTTGGATCGTTGCGCCCGAAATGAACCAGTCGGGCGCATCACACGCTTTGACGCTGCAGGTGCCGCTGCGCTATCGCGAGATCGGCGAGCGCGCGTTTGCCGTGCGTGGAACACCCGCCGATTGCGTGATCATGGGCGTGCGCCACGTGCTCAAGGATCATCCCCCCGATCTCATCCTCTCCGGCGTCAATCACGGCGCCAATCTCGCCGAAGACGTCATGTATTCGGGCACCATTGCGGGCGCCACCGAAGGAACGCTCGTCGGTATCCGCTCGATAGCCATGAGCCTCACGATTGGCTTCGATCGAGATGGCCGCCAACATTGGAAAACGCCTCTCGATCTCGGACCTCATCTCGTCGACAGGCTTTTGAGCGCCGGATGGCCGCAAGGCGTGCTCATCAACGTCAATTATCCGGATCTGCCGCCGGAGAAAGTCAAAGGCATCGCGATCACGTCGCAAGGGCGGCGCGATCAGGGAGGGCTCAACGTCGACGAGCGGCGCGATACATGGGGCGAGCCTTACTTCTGGTACGGCTTCGAGCGCCATCGAGCCGATCCGCCCGAAGGCACCGATTTGTGGGCGATCGCCAACGATATGGTTTCAGTGACGCCTCTTTCATTGAACCTCACCCATCGTCCCGCCCGCGATGCGCTGACTGCGATCTTCAGTCAAGAACCCAGCCGCCGCCACAAAGGCGCTGGCTGATACTCTTCGCGCAGAATCCCGCAAAACGGCCGCCGCAAAGTCCAAATTCCTCCCTGAACATCGCACAATTGAAGCGTATGAGCGTCCGCATCGGGCATGCGAGCGGGCGCATGCCGGATGGCATCACCAACCAGTGCTGCTTCGCCCAAAGTCTCGAGAGGGGATTTTGGGCGTTACAGAAGCCGCCGGAAAGCGATGGCCATTTTCTGCGAGGGCGGGAGCCTACCCTGCCGTTAAGGCACTATTAACTTGTTAACGGTTAATTGAGGGTGGGTGTAGAGGTGCGTACCATGCTGAATGAAAGTGTTAAGCGTTTGCGTATTTCAGGGTTTTTCAGGCCGTTTCTTGGACTATCCCTGACAGTTGCCGCGGTTTCAGGCGGATGCAGCGCGGATGTCTCTCGGTTTAATCTTCCCTCATCGTTAAGTTTTAACGGCGATTCAAGCTCGACCACAACCGGCTCATTGGCGGCACCAACCGAGCCGGTGCGCGAGCGCTCGAACCTCTTGGGTGCCGAAGCCACGGCTCCCGTCGAAGTCGATTCACAGCCCACGGGCACGGC
>CAZSNH010000146.1:0-7028 GCA_964607855.1 uncultured Hyphomicrobium sp.
CGCCGCGACATTGCTCCCGGGTCATCCCCGCATGCAGCAGCTCAATGCCGACCTCGCGGGTTTGAAAAAGCAAATCAACGGAGAAGTCGCCAAGGTCGTCGAGAGCCTGGAAAAGGAAGCCAAGGTCACTGCGCTGCGCGAGGAATCGATTTCGAAAAGTCTCGACGAGATCAAGTCGCGGGTGGTCATGAAAGCTCCCGACGAAGCCAAACTGCGAGCCCTCGAAGCAAATGCCAAGGCAAAGCGCACGGAGATCGAGGGGCTGCAGGCGAAGTATGAAGCCTCCCGGGCGCGCGCAAATGAGATGCGCGCCGTTCCGGTCGAGGCCCGCATCGATTCCAAGGCACGCCCCGCAGGCCAGCCATACTTCCCGAAGAAAGGACCATTTGCCCTGCTTGCCAGCATGGCTGTCTGTGTTTTCGGCATTGCCTGGTCGCTGACACGGGCCCTAATCAATGGCGCGCGGAGCGGAACAGCCGGGGATCGTCTTCCAGTCGCAGCTGGCGCCCTTCGTCCCTTGGCAAGTGTGGAGCCTCATCTTTCCGTGGCTGCGCCACTCGAGAAGGCGGCGGGTGCAGAGCCTGTTGCAGAGCATTTCGTGGCCGCGGCAACGGTCGAGGATGTTGCTAAGTACATCGTGGAACGGGCTCCCCGAGCCAGCGGCTGCCGCACGCTTGTTACGGGGGAGGGAAGCGACATCGATCCCGGTCAGACGGCGATCGATCTCGTCAAAGCGCTCTCCTCGGCCGGCCAATCCGCGATCCTCATCGATTGGAATCCCGATGCGTCGGGTCTTGCGCAAATGCTCGGTCTGAGGCGCACGCCTGGCGCAACCGAGCTCATGCGCAATGCAGTCAAATTCGAAGCCGTTATCCAGCAGCTCCCGCAGTCAGACGCCCATTTCATTGCCTCCGGGGCAGCCATGCCCTTCGGCTCGGATGTCCCCAGTCCGGAGCATATCAACCTCGTGCTTGATGCCCTCGATGAGGCCTATGCGCATATCGTCACGACGGGCCCCTATGAAGCGGTTCGGAACCTCTTCGAAGTGATCGAGGGGCGTTTCGATATTGGTGTGACGGTTACCGAGCCCGGCATCCGCACCAATGTTCTCAGGGTCGCCCCACGGACGTTCCTCGGGTACGAGGTTGCCGACATCGAGCTCATTCGCTTGGAAAAGAAGGGCGGTGCCGTTCCGTTGAATCGAATTCTCAAAGCCACAGGCCGCGCCCGGGCAGACGCTCATCCGGTCTAGGATGGCACGCTGGGACAGGGCGCATTAACGTTTACCGCCGGGTCTCGTCATGAAGGCCCGTTTTCCTCCCCATCTCACCATTTTGCACGAGTTTTGCTTCTCAACCCTACGAACACGCGCGGGCAGCATGCTCGAAGCGCACATTGGGGTTTGGATGAGCCAGAAGAAGACAAATCTTTACAGATCGGCCTTGGCCGCCATTCATTATTCGCGACTTGGACAGCTGGCCGCTCCGCTCACGCGGGGGCGCGGTGTCATATTCATGCTTCATCATGTGCGGGAACGGCCAGCTCGCGATTTCGAGCCGAACCGCATTCTCGCCGTCAGTCCGGATTTTCTCGAAAACCTTATCCAAAGAGTTCTTGCGGCAGGCTACGAGCCAATCGGGCTTGACGCCCTGCCGCAGCGTTTTGCGGGCGGCGAAGCCGAAAAGCCGTTTGCCTGTTTCACCTTCGATGACGGGTATCGGGACAATCGCGACATCGCGTTGCCAATATTGCGCAAGTTCAACGTGCCGATGACGATCTATGTGCCATCCGATTTCGCGGATGGAGAGGGCGAGCTTTGGTGGCTGACGCTCGAAGAGGTCATGCGGCGCAGAACGTCGCTTGACCTCATAATGGAAGGGAAAGAGCGTCATTTCGATCTCGCAACCGCGGCAGATAAGGATCGTGCCTTCGAAGAGATTTACTGGTGGCTACGCCATCAGCCGGAGCGCCATGCGCGCCGCCTCGTTGGTGTGCTCGGAAACGAGGCAGGCATCGCTCCAACCGCGTTCTGCCGTGACCTTGTCATGACCTGGGATGAACTGCGCGAACTCGCCGCTGATCCGCTGGTGACGATCGGCGCCCACACGCGCCGCCACTATGCCGTCGCAAAGCTCACGGCCGATGAGGCGCGCGCGGAAATCACTGAGGGTGTACGCAGGGTGGAAAGTGAGTTGGGCCGACCCTGCCGGCACTTCAGCTTCCCTTACGGCGACGAGATGAGTGCCGGAGAACGTGAATTTGCAATCTGCCGGGAACTGGGGCTGCTGACGGCGGTGACAACCCGAAAGGGCCTCATCCATGATCGCCATCAGGATCGGCTGATGGCGCTGCCGCGCCTGTCGCTGAATGGCGACTATCAGGACGAGGTATATGTCGAAGCATTGCTCACCGGCCTGCCGTTTGCGCTCAACGACGCTCTGATGCATTTGGCCGGGCGTCAGGTGGCCTGATTGGGCGGCACCTGTCGGACTATTTCTGCATCCAGGTTATGATGGCACCGGCCGGTAATACCCAGAGCAAGCCGGCGATGACGTAATAAGTCAACTCCACCGCCCTACTGGCATTGACCTGAAGGATGATTGCGGCGGCCATGGCGAGGAGCGCGTAAGCAGCAATAAATACAAGCAGCGCGATGCCGCCCACGAGCTTTCGGGTTCGAGGTGTCATGGCGGTGCGGCGTCCTTACCGTTACTGTGGCGCGAAAGACGTTGATCGCGGGCGCATGTCTGCCTATCACAGGCCAAACCCGCAATAATTATGACCAAGGGCCGCGGCCGATGACAGCTTTGGAAACGATCGATGATCACTTCGCCAGCCGGGATCTGGGAGCGGTGCAAGTCTGGCTTTGGTTCATCGCGGCGCTCGTCTTCTCGATGATCATCGTGGGTGGCGCAACGCGTCTTACGGATTCCGGTCTCTCGATCACCGAGTGGAAGCCGATCGTTGGTGCCATTCCCCCCCTCAATGACGCCGATTGGCAGGACGTGTTCCACAAGTACCAGCAGATTCCCGAGTATCACCACGTCAACAAAGGCATGTCGCTCGAGGACTTCAAGTTCATTTTTTGGTGGGAGTGGTCTCACCGGTTCCTGGGGCGGTTCATTGGTCTCGCGTTCGCGCTGCCGCTCGCCGTCTTCTGGTGGCGGGGTGTCCTCAAGGGCAATCTCGCAAGAAAGCTTTCCGCGATTCTGTTTCTCGGCGCCCTGCAGGGGACCATCGGCTGGTACATGGTGAGCTCTGGGCTCATTGAGCGGGTTGATGTCAGCCAGTATCGGCTCGCCTTACACTTGAGCGTCGCGTTCCTCATTTTAGCGAGCGTCATCTGGCTCGCCTTGGATATCGGGCGGAACAAAATGCCCTCCATCGGTATCATTGAGCCGCGAACGCGCACATGGGCAGCGATTGTCGCTGGAGCCGTTTTCGTTCAGGTGGTCCTTGGTGCGCTCGTTGCTGGACTCAAGGCCGGGTTTGCCTACAACACGTGGCCGGACATGAACGGGGAATGGATTCCGGCCGCGCTTTGGAGCATGTCGCCGCTCTGGATCAACTTTTTCGAGAACGTGACGACCGTCCAGTTCAGCCACCGGATCATGGCCTATCTCGTCGCCATTCTGATTGTCGTCCATAGCCTGCCACTTCTCGCGCATTGGAATGGCAGGGTCCGGCGGTCGGTGCTGTTGCTGATCGCTGCGGTCTTCCTTCAGATCCTTGTCGGCATCTTGACACTGCTGTACGCCGTGCCGCTCTCCCTTGGCCTGCTGCATCAGGCGGGTGCCGTTGTATTGTTCGCTCTCGCCGTCAGCCATCTGCATCTCTTAAGGCAGGCACCAACATGAAGATCGGCGGCAAGCCTTATCGGACGATCTGGCGCGCCAAGGACGGCAAAAGCGTCGAGATCATCGACCAGACGGCATTACCGCATGAACTGAGGATTGTCTCGCTCACTTCGGCCGAGGAGGCAGCTCGGGCGATAAAAACCATGCAGGTGCGCGGCGCGCCGCTGATCGGCATCACCGCGGCCTATGGGCTCGCGCTCGCCCTCCGGCGTGATGCGAGCGATGAAGCCATGGGAGGCGCCATCGACTTACTGGCTCAGCAACGACCGACGGCGGTCAATCTCAGATGGGCTCTTGAAGACATGCGCCGCGTTCTTGCAGCGTGCCCGCCGCGCGAGAGGGCGGAAAAGGCATTAGAGCACGCAGCAAAAATTGCCGAGGAGGATGCCGAAAACTGCCGGAAGATCGGTTTGAACGGTCTCGAGATCATCAAGCAGATCGCTTCCCGGAAGCGTCCTGGGGAGTCGGTCAATGTTCTCACCCATTGCAACGCGGGCTGGCTCGCCTGCGTCGATTGGGGTACGGCGACTTCCCCCATCTACCAGGCCCACGACGACGGAATCCCTCTCCACGTCTGGGTCGATGAGACACGCCCGCGCAACCAGGGGGCCTCCCTCACGGCCTTCGAGCTTGGCGAGCACGGCGTCGCGCATACTCTCATTGCCGATAAAGCCGGCGGCCACGTGATGCAACACGGAAAGGTCGATCTTTGCATCGTCGGGGCGGACCGCGTTTCATCTGCCGGCGATGTCGCGAATAAGATCGGCACCTATCTCAAGGCCCTCGCCGCATTCGACAGCGGCGTCCCCTTCTATGTGGCACTTCCCTATTCGACCATCGACTGGTCGCTAGATGATGGGCGCAACATCCCGATTGAGGAACGGCCGGCCGACGAGGTGCTCGTCATGTCGGGTAAGACGGCGGACGGGCGCATCGAGAAGGTGCGCATAGCACCTGATTCCACGGGAGCGGCCAATCCAGCCTTCGATGTAACTCCGGCGCGCCTCATCACGGGTCTCGTGACGGAGCGGGGCGTTTGTGCGGCAACCCGCGAAGGTCTTCTCACCCTCTACCCCGAACAGAGAGCGAGAGCATGAGCGACAAGGGGACGAAGAAGCACAAATCAAGAGGCGCCGAGGGTGAGAAAGCCTTGCGCCGCGCAGTGATACGAACGGCCTGCGCCATGAGCGAAGCCCGCCTGTCGCCGGGCCGCTCGGGAAATGTCTCCTGCCGCTTCCGCGACGGCATGCTGATCACGCCGACCGGAATGGAGTATGCCGAACTCGAGCTTGACGACATCGTGTTCGTTGCGGGCGATGGCACCGTCCCGCCCCGGCAGCGAAAGCCGTCGAGCGAATGGCATTTCCACCTTGCCATATATGCGGCGCGTGCAGAGATGGGCGCCATCGTGCACACGCATTCTCTGCATGCCACCGTTCTCGCATGTGCCCACAAGGCCATTCCGGCGTTTCACTACATGGTGGCCGTTGCAGGGGGCAAGGACATCCCGCTCGTGCCTTATGCCACGTTCGGCACCGAAGCGCTGGCGCACAACGTCGCTAAGGGGCTTAAGGAGAGAAATGCCTGTCTCATCGCCAATCACGGCGCCATCGCGCTCGGCGAGACCCTTGCAGCTGCCCTTGAACTCGCATTCGAAGTCGAAACGCTGGCCGAGCAGTACTACAAGGTCCTTACCCTCGATGCGCCGCATGTCCTACCCGACGACGAGATGGAGCGCATTCTCGGGAAATTCAAAAGCTATGGCCAGCGCGGGCAGGACTGAGTCCCTCGAATGGCGAACCGGTCTCCAAGATTAGCGAGAATGGGTGTTCTCTCGGACTTACGGCCGGTCACAAAAACATTATAGTGACTTTGAAACGGGGAGGCTCGGGGGGTCCAATGTCCGGCATGAAGGGGAGGGGCGCGGTAGAAGACACACTGCTTGCGCGCATAGCACTCAGATTCACGGACTGGACCGAAAAATGGTTTCCCGATCCCTTCGTCTTCGTAGGCATCGCGGTGGCGATCGTTGCAGCGGCGGCGCTCGCGAACGGAGCCCCGCTCGTCGCGGTGACGCGCGCGTTCGGCGACGGGTTCTGGAGCCTCATCGTCTTCACGATGCAAATGGCCCTGATGGTGATCAGCGGCTACGTGATTTCCGTCTCGCCTCCGGTTGCCCGCTTCATCGAGAAGATCGCTTCGATACCGAAGACGGGGCGCGGCGCCATCGGCCTCATCGCCCTCTCATCCATGACGGTTTCCCTGATAAGCTGGGCCATGAGCACAATAATCGGTGCGTTCGTGGCCAGGGCCTGCGCACGGCGCAGCGAACTCAGAATGGATTATCGTGCGGCCGCAGCCGCCGGCAATCTCGGCATCTGCACCATCTGGGCGCTGGGACTGAGCTCATCGGCGGCCCAACTTCAGGCCAACCCGGCAAGCCTCCCGAAATCGGTCTTGGATATCACGGGCGTCATCCCCCTCACCGATACGATCTTCCTTTGGCAGTCCGGCGTCATGCTGGTGGTCATCTTCATTCTCTCCCTCATCGTTGCTCTCTGGTCGGCACCTTCTCCAGAGGCCTCCGTTTCGGCGGAGGATATGGGTGTTGCATTGGCGCGCGAGGACACAGCGGTCGGCCGCGCGATACGGCCCGGTGAATGGCTGGAATATTCTCCGATCATAACGATCGTCCTCGTGCTGCTCGGCTTGGGATGGATGTATTCCGAGTTCACGCAGAAGAGCCTGGTCACGGCGGTCTCCAACCTCAACACGTTCAATTTCGTGTTCCTGATTTTCGGTCTGCTCCTGCACTGGCAGCCGCGGAGCTTTCTCAATGCGATTGCCCAATCCGTTCCGGCAACCAGCGGCATCCTCATTCAGTTTCCCCTCTATGGGTCGATTGCGGCGCTGCTAACCCTTGCCAAGAACGAGGCCGGGGTGAGCGTCGCCGATCAGATCGCGTACGCGTTCGTGAGCTTCACGACAGAGGACACCTTCCCGGTCGCCATGGGCATTTACAGCGCGTTTTTAGGGTTGTTCGTGCCATCGGGTGGCGGAAAATGGCTTATCGAAGCCCCCTATGTCATGCAGGCAGCCATCGACCTCAAGGTGCATCTGGGCTGGGCGGTTCAGATCTACAACGCCGCGGAGGCGCTGCCGAACCTCATC
>CAZSNH010000147.1:0-6998 GCA_964607855.1 uncultured Hyphomicrobium sp.
GGCGAATAGACCCAGAAATTGCTCTCCGCCCGCACGACCCCGCGCGACAGGCTCTTCAGCTTGCGCCAGATGCGCTCGGCGAAAAGGGATTTGTCACCGAGGCTTGGCATTCGCACGCCAAGTGAATTGACGAATAGCACCGGGCATTGGGCTGCCAGCCGGCGCATGATCTGAAAATCGAAGTGGCCACGATTGTGATACCACCAATCTTCGCCACCGATGCACACGATGCCGTCGAAGGGCTTCCGGTTGTAGATGCCAGAACCTGACATGGAACTTCGCGTCCTTTCGGATGAAGCAGCCGTGACGATTGCGCCCCTGCTTGGTCGACGCTGTTGAGCATTGAAACACTTGAACAATGATCCGTTAACGAGTGGTTAGCCGTCGAGGACTAGGCTCGCCAAGATTCGGCTTACGTGCGCAAAACGCCTTTGGGCGGCCTCAGACCCACGACCATGAGCAATCCCTTAAAGATCGACGTCTCGATACTGATCGTCAGTTACAACACGCGGGATATGACGCTGGCCGCTCTCGATTCCATCGCGGCCGAGACGCTGGGGCTCACTTACGAAATCATCGTCGTGGACAACGCTTCAACCGACGGATCGGCGGCCGCGATCGCCGCTCATCCCGCCAAGCCGAAGCTGATCACTCTGCAAGAGAATATCGGCTTCGGACGGGCCAACAATCTCGCGGCTGAAAACGCGCGCGGCTACTACATCCTACTCCTCAACCCCGATACCCTGATCCTCGACAATGCCATCGGCAAGCTCGTGGCGTTTGCACAGGAAAACCGTCGGGCGATGATCTGGGGCGGGCGTACCGTCTTCGCTGATGGAACTCTCAATCCCTCGTCCTGCTGGCGACGTATGACGCCCTGGAACCTGTTCTGCCGCTTCTCCGGGCTTTCCAGTCTTTTTCCGGCGAGCGAATTCTTCAATGGCGAAGCCTATGGCGCCTGGCAGCGCGATCGGGTGCGCCATGTCGATATCGTCTCCGGCTGCTTCCTGCTCATTCCGAGATCGATCTGGCTTGCTCTTGGCGGATTCGATCCATTGTATTTCATGTACGGCGAAGAAGCCGATCTGTGCCTCCGCGCACGACGGCTCGGAGCCCACCCTCTCCTCACACCGGAGGCCACCATCATTCACTTCGGCGGTGCATCCGAACGGGCGCGCGCCGCAAAAATGGTGAAGCTCATTGCAGCCAAAATGACCCTCATCAAGCGACACTGGAATGCACTTCTTCGGCCACTCGGGCGACTTCTGCTCGCCGCCTGGCCGCTCACGCGCGCCCTCGGTTTCAAACTTGCCGCTCGCCTGACAGGAAAACCGCACCTCACCGAGGCCGCCGGCATCTGGCGCGAAGTCTGGTTACGGCGCTCCGAATGGTGGAACGGTTATCACCGCCGCCCGACGATCGAAGAAGAAGACTTGGCAGCAGTCCCGCTGCTTTCTCGTCTTGGAACGCACGCCTGAAGGGATGGCCATGAACCAAGCCCATGAAGACAATGTGAAGGCCTTACCCCGCATCCGGCGCGTCGATGGGCCGACGTCGCTCGAAGCTCCTATCCACTATACGATTGCAACTCTGGTCAACGACATGGGCCAGTACGAGGCGATGAAAACCTCGTTCATCTCCGCTGGCTTCCTCGTTGATGATTGCGAGTATGTGCTCGTCGACAATACCTCTGCTCCGCAGACGGATGCCTATCGCGGCCTCAACGCGCTTCTCAGCACCGCGCGGGGTGAATTCGTCATTCTCTGCCATCAGGACGTGCGCCTCCTCACCGACACCCGGGCCGACCTCGATAAGCGCCTCTCCAAACTCTCCGAGATCGATTGCCGCTGGGCTCTGGCCGGCAACGCAGGCGGTATTCGGCCTGGCGAGCTTGCCATCCGCATTACAGACCCGCACGGCGCCAATCAAAAGGCCGGAAATCTACCCGCCCGCGTCCAGACGCTTGACGAAAACTTCATCATCGTGCGCCGCGAAGCGCGTATCGGATTCTCGAACGATCTGACTGGATTTCATTACTACGGTGCCGACATTTGCCTGCACGCCGATATCGCAGGCTATACGGCCTATGTGATTGACTTCCATATCGCTCATCTCTCGGCCGGCCGCAAAGATGGAACATTCCGCGACATGGAGGAGAAATTCAGAAGCGCCTGGCAGATGAAGCTGAGGCCACGCTGGCTGCAGACGACGTGCAATCTGGTTCACTTATCGGGTGGTGCGATCTCCCAGATCACGGGCCGGCTCGCCGAAACGTCGCTCTCACGCATCAAGCGGCGTCTCCCCGGTTCCAACGCCTGAATGCGGTGAAAGACACGAATATGCCCGGCGAGCTGGAGAACCCCCATAATCCAACACACATGCACCGGCCGCTTCTGCGAAAGCTCGTCGAGCAGGGGGCCCTTCTTTTTTCGGGTTATGCAGGAGCGCAGCTTCTGGCCTTTGCCCGAAACGCCCTGCTCGGACACTGGCTTTCAAAGGGCGATTTCGGTATCGCCGCAACAATCACCCTGATGTTCCAGCTGATCGAGATGACAACCGATCTCGGAGCTGACCGTCTCATCATCCAGGCTAAGGATGGCGACGAGCCACGCCTTGCTGCTTCCTTGCACACAATGTTGGTCCTTCGCGGTACACTCACCGCGCTGGTGCTCCTCATCCTTGCTGGACCGATCACCACGTTCTTCGGAATTGAAGAGGCTCGCTGGGCGTTCGAGGCTGTTGCACTTGCCCCCTTCGTGCGCGGCTTCATGCATCTTGATCCGAGGCGTGCACAGCGCCGGCTCGACAACCGTCCGCTTCTCATCACCGAATTGTTTCCGCAGGCAGCATGCCTTGTGCTTACCCTGCCCGCCATCTTCCTTACTGGAGGCTATGGCGCAATTGTCTTTCTCTCGGTGGCGCAAGCCCTGCTCTCGGTTGCGGCCTCCCATGCACTTGCCGAGCGGCGATACGCACTCTCCTTCGAGGGGGATGATCTGAGACGGATCTTCGCTTTCGGCTGGCCGATCCTGCTCAGCGCCCTGCCACTCGTTGCCGTCTATCAGGGCGACCGCATTCTGATTGGCCGCTTCCTCGGCATGGAGGCGCTTGCCGGTTACACGGCGGCTTTCATGATCACCATGATCCCCGGACTGTTCGCGGCAAAAATTGCCCATGCCTTGATGCTTCCGATGCTGGCCGAAGTGCAGGACGAGCCGGAAGCCTTCACATCAAGGTACATTGGGCTCACTGAGACGACGTGCGTCGGTGCTGCACTTTATGTCTCCATATTCGTGCTCGCGGGTGGCGCAATACTCCCCTTGGCCTTTGGATCCAGCTACGCCGGCCAGGACTTGATCATCTCCTGGCTCGCTTTGATGTGGGCATTGCGCATGATCCAGACCGTTCCCGGCATGGCCCTCATGGCCCAGGGCGATACGCGCCCCTTCCCGATCGCCGGCCTCTATCGGGCCGCCGCTCTGATACCCGCGCTCGCCGCAGCGTACCTGGGCTATGGACTTGCAGAAATCGCCGCAGTGGGAGTGGCCGGAGAGCTCGCCTCGCTCGTCTATGTCGCGTTTCGTGCTTCATCGCGGATTTCTGGCCTTGATCGCATACTGCTTTCGCGCAGCCTCATAATCGCTCCGGCAGCCTTCGCGGCCCTAGGGCTCAGGCATCTCCTGCCGCAGGAGCCTGGCCTTTTCGCCGCGCTATCCGGCGTCATCCTTGTGTGGGCGATGATCCTAGCCTTTGCTCTCGCGGTGATGCCCCGTTCGCGCGGCATCCTCCATGCATGGCATGGGACGCGCCTTGCGACGACCATTTCCACTGTTGAGACGAATAGCTGAGACCGCTGTTACCCGTTACCGTGAGATGATGGGTACGCGCGCGTGAGAGGGTTTGCGGCCCGTGAGCAAAGCGCGCTCGTAGGCGGCCAGCAGACGGCCGCGTTCTGTATCCCAGCGCAAAAGCGCGGTCGAACGCACGCGGCCTTCCTCTGAAAGGCGTGCCCTGAGGGCTGGGTCGTCGATGAGCCGGCCTATTTGGCGCGCAAGTTCGATGGGACTGTTGCCAGTGGCGTAGAGGGCGGCGTCTCCCGCCGCTTTGCGCCCCTCGACAAGATCGAACTGAACGAATGGTATTCCGAGGCTCATGTACTCGAACACCTTGTTCATCGAGATCTTATCGTTGTAATCGTTCTTGGGATCGGGAATGACGCCCATGTCAAAGGCCGAGAGCGAGGCGAGGAGCGGCACACCGGACTGAAATCCCGCGAATGTCACATAATCCTCGAGCCCGAGCTCCCGGGAAAGCTTCTTGAGGTTCTCCAGTTCGGTCCCAGAGCCTACGATTGCGCACTGAACATCGCCCCGGCCCTCGTTATGCACCAACTCCGACATCGCCTTGATCAAGAGATCGACGCCGTCTTGAGCGCCCATAATACCAACATAGCCGACAAGATGTTTGCGACCGTTCTTCAAGGCACCATTTGGCGCGACACGCATGAAGCGGCTTACCTCGGGAACAGAGCGAACGATAAAGACCCGATCGGCTGCCATACCGCCGCGGCGGATCGCGATCCCCTTGAATGTCTCGTTTGTCGCGAGCGATACATCAGCGGTCAGGAACGTCAGGCGCTCAAGCTTCAGCATCAGAGTATGCAGAAAGCCCCGCTTGCCGAATTTCGCCTCGTAGAGTTCCGGAGTGAGGTCGTGATGGTCGAAGATGAATGGTTTCCCGAAGAGGTACTTCCAGAACCCGGCAACAAGAAAAATGAGATCGGGTGGGTTGCAAGCCTGTACGGCATCGAAACCAACCTTGAAATACGCCTTGATCGAGAGAATGAATTCCCAAAAGATCGCCGTGCTGTACTCGAGCGCATAACCTAGAGCGCCGTCAGCCTCATAGGGCAGCGGATGTCGGAAGATGTGGATCCCTTCGATTACTTCATAAGAAGCCGTATGTTTGCCCCCCTTGGGGCAAATGACAGAAACCGTATAGCCAGCCGCGCGAAGCGTTCTGGCTTCCTGCCATACCCGCCGGTCGAGAGGGACCGTCAGATTCTCGACGATGATGAGAACGCTTGGATTCTTCTGCACGCAGCACTCCACGCGGACACGGGAAGCGTCCGCTTTCAACCCCGGCCCATGCTGCGCGAAACTCGTAAACGTTCCGCCCTGCATCAAAGGCAACGAAAAGTGCGGGTGCGTTCCAATACGGGACATCTGCCGCTCGGATAGGGGCTTGAAGGGCGGCCCAATTCTTGCGAACACATGCTAAGGCGGCTGTTAGTCTCTCATTAAGAAACAACCTCGAGGTGAGGCTCATGTTCCGAATTCCGCGTTCCCAGCCCTGGCCTCCTGCCATCGACCTTCACACCGTCCGCGAAACAGTGCTCTATATGAGGGATGATGCGAAGCGCATTCCCGGCCTTGAAGGCCTGACGAAAGCTTTCGACGCGGCACTCGTCGAAATCGAAAAAGCCGAGCGCAAGCAAAGGTCACCCATTCTTTCGCCCATCGCCTCGAAGTTCCTGCCGCGCCGGCCGTTCTAATCGCGGGTCTGCAGTGAATATCGGATGAGTTCGGCGGTCGTCTGAATGCCCAGTTTATCCTTCATGCGCGTGCACGTGTTGGCCACCGTCTTATAGGCAATGCCGAGCGCCTCGGCTATCCCATTGAGGCTCTTGCCCTCACCGAGAAGGCGCAAGATCTCCACCTCACGATTGGACAGCATCTTCCCGGCAAGCTTACTTGCGGCGAGCTGAACGGCGATTTCCTTTTCAATGTAGTGCCCGCCATCGCGGACGCGCTGCACGGCATTGAGGAGTTCGTCAGCGCCCGCACCCTTGCTCACGTAACCATGCGCCCCGAGCTGCATCGCGCGCGCCGCAAAGACCGGCTCAGCATGCATCGTGAAGACGATGACTCGAACGTCCTTGCTCGCGGCGAGAATGCGGCGCAGAAGCTCGAGTCCGCCAAGACCCGCAAGATTGAGATCTAGAAGAACGATTTCGGGCTGTTCCTTGGCGACCATTTCGAGTGCTTCCTCGCCCGAGCCGACTTCAAGCAACTCTGTCTCGTGTAGATCCGACAACAGGCGGCGAACCCCTTCGCGAACAACCGCGTGATCATCAACCAACAGTATTCTGCAATTGCTCATGCTTGACCGGCCCGGGTTTCAATCTGCCTCAAACTGTCCTTTGACTGCACGTTCGAGAGGGGCAGCACGGCAAGAACTCTAACGCCCTTCGCGCCTTTCCGGTTCTCGACCGACAATTCACCGCCAACGCGTTGGGTACGCTCGTGCATACCGTCTATGCCGTGCCCCGCGCGCCGGGCCAGGTCCGCAAACCCCCTGCCGTCATCGGTAACCTCGAGCCGCAGCATTCCCGCATCTTCCGAGATCGAAACTTCGATGTTCTTCGGCTGACCATGCCGGACGGCATTGCTGAGACTTTCCTGAACGATCCGGAAAATCGTCCCATCGAGCGGCTCGCCGTAACTTTCGGCGGGAATGGAAACCGAGAAACAGATACCAGGCTGCCTGCCGCGCCAGAAGTCGACTTGATTTTCGATTGCAAGGGCCAAGCCCGCATCAAGCAGAGGAGCCCGGCGCAGACGAGAGAGCATCTCCCGCACATGCTTTTGCATGCTGCCAAGGGCCTCGCGCAGCCGTCCCACGGGTGCCAACGCCTCCCTGGTCCGGCCGGCCTCGATCAAGCGCTGCGCACTAGTTGCGTCCACTTCGGCCGCAAAAAGAACGGAACCGATCTCGTCATGCAGATCACGAGCGAGTTCGGATCGTTCCTCCTCCTGGACGGTTGCGAGCTGCTCTTGAAGAAGGCGCATCCGCTCCTCCGACTGCGCGAGGCGGCCTGCCATCTCATTAAAACCGTGATACACGCGGCGCAGCTCGATGGGACCTACTTCCGGAATGCGCGCGCGGAAGTCGTGCTCGCCAATCTCGGCGAAGGCGCGCGACATGTCCTCAAGTGG
>CAZSNH010000148.1:0-6929 GCA_964607855.1 uncultured Hyphomicrobium sp.
GCGAGATCTGTGCAGTCTCACTCGCAGATGTCGAGCGTGCCGTGGCAAGCTGGACCGAATGCACCGCGAATATCATCTCGCTCAGACCACACACCATGGCGGACGTCTATTCGGATATCCGTCGCGTCGCGAAGGCGATCAATCGTCCCGATGCAGGATCCAAATTGGTTGCCGACATGCGCTCCAAGATTTCAGCCGTTTCGCTCGCCGTCCAAAATGAGCCGAGACGCCGGATCGCATTCATCGAGTGGATTGCCCCGCCGATGTCGGGAGGTCATTGGATGCCCGAGCTCATAAACGCGGCAGGAGGCCAGAGCCTCTTCGGCGAGAGTGGCGCTCAATCGCCTTGGATCACCTGGGAAGATGTAGCTGCTGCTGATCCCGACGCCATCCTCGTCGCGCCCTGCGGTTACGATATTGCGACCACACTGAGCGAGATGAAGGAGCTCAAGTCCGATCCTCGCTGGCAAGCGCTACGCGCCGTCAAGACGGGAGCCGTCGTCGTCGCCGACGGCAATGCCTACTTTAACCGTCCGGGTCCGCGGCTTGCAGAGACAGCCGAGATCATCGGTGAAGCCCTTCATCCCCAGATCTGTCGCTACGGCCATGAAGGCCGCGGCTTCATTCGCTGGACGGTCTGAACGCCAGCGGTTATGCCGATCCCCATGTCCGAACGCACGATCCTTATTACTGGTTGCTCTTCCGGAATCGGGCTCGCTTCGGCGCGTGTGATGAAGAGGCGCGGATGGCGAGTACTCGCAACGGCACGACGAGCTGACGATCTCGCGATGCTCGAGAACGAGGTGGGAGTGGAGGCCCTGCCTCTCGAGCTATCGGATAGAGATTCAATCGCCGACTGTGCCGAAGCTGCGCTCTTGCGCACCGCCGGCCGGCTCGATGTTCTTTTCAATAACGCGGCTTATGGACAGGTTGGCGCCGTTGAGGACCTGAGCGCTGAAACGTTGCGGCGGCAGATCGATGTCAATCTCATTGGCACTCATGATCTGACGCGCCGCATCATTCCCGCGATGCGCCGACAGGGCTCAGGGCGCATCGTCCAGTGTTCGTCCGTCCTAGGTCTTGTCGCTGCGCCTTACAGAGCAGCCTACTGCGCATCCAAGTTCGCTCTCGAGGCGCTCTCGGACGGCTTGCGCGTTGAACTCAGCGGTACGGGCATACACGTTTCGATCATAGAGCCGGGCCCGATCCGCACCCGCCTAGTCGAACACGCACTCGCGAACTTCAGAGCCTCGATCGATATCGAAGGCTCCCCACATCGGGAAACGTATCACGCGCGGCTGGCCGCCATGGAAAAGGGCGGAAAGACGACGTTCAAGCTCGAGCCGGAGGCCGTTGCGGCGAAACTCGTGCACGCGGCTGAGAGCCCACGACCCCGGATCCGTTACTACGTGACAGTACCCACCTATCTGGCCGCCGCACTCAAGAGACTTGCGCCCTCTTCGATCATCGATTCCTTCATCAAAAAGATGTAATAGACTCCGAGTTTCGGGGAGTAGGGGGGGTCTTGGTCGCTACCGTATCGCTTCAGCATGGGGACGATTGATCAAACAATTTCCATTGTACTCCCGGCGCTCAACGAGCGCGAGAGCATTGGTCCGTTGCTAAGAGAGATTGCCAAGGCAACGGCGGGACTTCCTGTGACAGAAATCATCGTGATCGATGACGGCAGCACCGATGGAACGGCTGAGGAAGTTCTGGCGCTCCGCCCGGCTATTAAGGCGTTACGCCTCATCTCCCTTCGCGAGTGGCGAGGCCAGAGCACGGCCACCTATACCGGGATTCTCCAGGCCACGGGCGATCTCATCGTAACGCTCGACGCAGACGGGCAAAACGATCCATCGGGCATCGGTCTTCTCTACGAGGCCTACAAGCGGGAGAAAAAATCGAATGCGCGTGTTCTTGTGGCCGGCCAGCGCAAGAAGCGCCACGACAGCGTCATCCGGCGCTGGTCCTCAAAAATTGCAAATTCGGTGCGTGCCGCGATACTTGACGACGGGGTTCGTGATACCGGATGCAGCCTCAAACTCTTCCGGCGAGAAGATTTCCTCGCACTGCCTTTCTTCAATCACATCCACCGATTCATCCCGGCGCTCATGAAGGCGTCGGGTGTTCGTCTCGTGCTCGTGGACGTCGCCCATCGCCCTCGTGAGCGGGGGGTGTCGAAATATGGAACCTGGGATCGCCTATGGGTTGGAATCCACGACCTCATCGGTGTTCGATGGCTCATCAAGCGCATGCGTAAAGACGTGGAGATCGATGAACGATGACCATTCCCGCACTACTATCCGTTACCCGAGATCAGTTCTGGCTGGCCATCGGATTTCTGGGGCAGGCTCTCTTTTTTTCCAGATTCCTCATCCAATGGATCGCATCGGAGCGCAAAGGTGAAAGCATCATACCGAACGCCTTCTGGTACTTCAGCATAGGCGGTGGCGCACTGCTGCTCGCCTATTCGATCTGGCGCCAAGATCCTGTTTTCATCCTCGGTCAAAGCATCGGGCTCCTCGTCTATGCCCGCAATCTCTATTTCATCCATAGAAGGCCGCCGGGCACGATCAGTTCGGCATAAATCGAAATTGAATTCGTGGGGAGCATTCATGAACGCCGAATCCGGGCAGAGCCGCCACCTATTATTCATAGCGCTTGCGATCTGGCTCGCGACCGCCGCCATACTCGGACTTTCGCTGCCGCTGTTTCCAATCGACGAGAACCGCGTGCTTACCGTTGCCTGGGAAATGCGTGAGAGCGCCGATTGGCTCCTGCCCACTCTGAATTTTGCCCCCTACGCCCACAAGCCTCCCCTTCTTTTTTGGCTCATCAACGCTGCCTGGACGGTCTTTGGCACGAGCGTCGGGGCCGTGCGCGGCCTCATGGCGATGATCACGGCAGGCGTCATCGTAATGACCTACCGGCTCGGGCGAGAACTATTTCCTGATCGCGCCCTGATCGGCGGGCTCGCGGCCTTGCTCATGTTAGCCGCCCCGCCCATCGCAATCCACGGCGCCATGGTTATGTACGATCTCTTGCTTAGCCTCTGCATTCTCATGGGGTGGATCGCGCTCTGGCGTGGCACCCGAACAACCGCCTTCTGGCCATGGCTCCTTTATGGGTTTGCCATCGGCCTCGGCGTCCTCGCGAAGGGCCCCGTGGTGCTGGTGTTCCTTCTCGGCCCGGCCCTATTTGTGAAATTGTGGACACCAAATCCCGCGATCGCGCTCGGTGGATGGTTCTTACGCGTCCTGGCGGGCGTACTCATTGGGGCTGGCGTTGCGCTCGCCTGGGCCATTCCAGCGGCCATCACAGGTGGCCCCGCGTATGCCGAACTCATATTCTGGAAACAATCCGCGGACCGGGTGGCGGGCACGATGCATCACCGGCGCCCATTCTGGTATTATGTTCCAGTCCTGATTGGTTTCGTCTCACCGTTCTTCCTCTGGCCCCCGGCTTGGCGCGCCCTCAAGGCGAGCCGGCAAGAAGCGATGTCTCCTCCGGTGCGCTTTCTCATGGCCTGCATCGTGCCGGCTTTAATTTTCATGTCGGCTGTCGGCGGCAAGCAGGTGCATTACATTCTTCCGCTCGTTCCGCCCCTTGCACTTCTTGGCGCGTGGGGACTGAGCCGCGTCCAGGCAAGGTCCCAAGAATGGCTCTGGACTTTCGCCCCCTACGCCCTCGGCTTTGCGGGCCTCGCAGCACTTCCCGCCATTTTGCATCGGACTCAAATGCATGAGGCGGCCGCTGACGAGCTCTGGTCGCGTCTCTCGGGCATCAATCCGCTCTGGTATCTTGCGGGTGCCGCCTTGAGCCTCATGTTGAGCTTCGCCTTGCGCGGGTCACTCACGCGCCAGGCAGCCGCAATGGCCGCCTCGAGCGTACTCGTCCTCATCTCCCTCGCGCTCCAGTTCCCCAACAACCTTGACAAGCTTTACGATCTCGAAAGCCTCGCCACCGCCCTACATCCTTATGAAAAAGCGCCAGTCGGATTCGCCGGGCGGTACTTGGGCGAGATCGGATATGCGGCGCGCCAGAGACGCAAGATCGAGGTTGTCTCGGAACGCGGCGTCGAAAAGTGGCTCGCGGCGCATCCTGAGGGGGTTGTGGTAGTGCACGACCTCAGCCCTCGAGAAACGGAAAAATTCGATGTCCTGTACGCGCAGCCCTACGGGCTCGACCAATCGCTTCATCTGGTTCGTGAGAAATCAAACGCACCGGCTCTTTCACCGCAGTAGGCAAAGACGCGCTGTCGCGAAAGCTATCGCGCCCTTATCGAGAGCGCCGTACGCCTGTTCTTGGCGCGCCCCTCGGCAGTGGCATTATCCGCAACCGGATGCTGCTCACCATAACCCTCAGCCTCGAGACGATCGGCCTGAACGCCGAACTTAATGAGCTGAACCATCGCGCTTTTCGCGCGGCCGTCGGAGAGACGCATGTTGGAGGCCGGATCGCCCGTGTTGTCGGTATAGCCGCCAATCTTGATCTTCATATTGGGATACGCCTTCATGATCTTGGCGACATTGCGCAGTTGAGCACGTGAGCCAGGTGTCAGTTCCGTCGATCCTGACATGAAGCGCAAACGGTCGAAGTCGAACCACTTCGATTTGTCGATGATCGCAAATCGATCCTCCAAGAATGCCACCACCTTCTGCTCGAGGCCAAAAGGAACGACGTCTATGTCGACTCCGTCTGGAAGGGTCATGCGCACGAGGCCGGCAATCGGCGGCGCCTTCGCAGGCGGCTGGGCAGCCGGTTCTGCGGGTATTTTCATATAGGGGTTCGTCCACGTGCGCGAGCCGGACGTGTCCGGTTGGTCGAGCTTGGTGCTGCGGCCGTCTCTCGCGTCGTCTGCGGCGGGGCCTGAGGGCTGAGATAGGGCATCGCGCCGCCAAGCGTCGGGATCGATTTCAATCTTGCCTTCGAAGACAGGCTTCTCCGGCACTGTCAACTCGACGTTGCCTCGCAGTGGCGGAAGCACATACCAGAATATGCCGAGCACAAAGAGGAGTGGCAGAGCAAGAAGAAGCAGCGAACGCATGCCGCCTTCCAAGGTACCTTCGAGCAGGCTGCTCTTGCCGCGAAGCGTCATGCCGACCAACGATCGCATGTAGGGCGGCACTGCGTCACAGATCGGTTCCTGCTCCGAGTTTATGAGAGCCGTCAGCGAGCCGGATGTCGATCCCTGCGAACTTGTGCGACGGCCAAGTTGCCCGAGAACCATCGGGGCAGCCAAAGCCAGGAGAGTGGTTGCAGAGGAGATCGAGATTCCGGATGCGCGGGCGATGGCGCGCACGATCCCGCTCTGGCGGTCGCCGAAGAGTGTCGAGAGGAGACGGGTCCCAAGCGCTATTGCCGCCGAAGCCGGCCCCGACTTTAAAAGCGAGATTGTATCGAGCGAAGCTGTGGCAAGCTGATCGCGATGTGAAACGATGTCGGCGACTTCGCTCATCACCCTGTTGTCGCCTGATGAGCGAAGCAATGCGCCGAGGATCGCGGCGAAGGATGCTTCGAGACCTCTTCGCACTCCAATATCCGGCTCATCCAATACAGCCCCTGTTGCCCCAACCAAAGTTGGGCGCAGAACTCCACTCAAATTCTCGAACAAGCTCGTGGCCATAACGATCTCCGATGGGTTCCCTATCTTTCCGTGCGTGCGCCCGTTTGTTGGGGCCCGCTATCAGAGCCCGGGCCCAATCAAATTATAACATGCTAGACCGGCATGCGTCTGGCTGCAGATTTGGATAAGAATCTCGGTAAACGAGGAGCTAGGCCATCGTTCCCCCCGGCCGCACTTGCTCAATAGAGGCGGCCGCTAAACCCAGCTGAATACGGCGAGTGCGTAAAGAACGGAAAGGACCAGCGCGCCCCAAAGGTTGGGCCCGATCAATGCCAACCAGCCCAAATGAATAAAGGCGCTGCCAAGCAAAGAGATGAAGAGCCTATCACCCCGGGTGGTGTCGAGCCCCAGTATGCCCCGCCGCGGCGCTCCGCCGGGGGACGCGAGTTCCCAGAGCGTCATTCCGACCAGCATAAGGGCGATGACCATGAAAAATATTGCCGTCGGCCACGTCCAGGCCATCCAAGACACTATTGACGTTCCTTGCATGCCATCCATCGGACGAACTCCTCAAACGCGGCCCAGGGCGAAGCCCTTGGCGATGTAGTTGCGCACAAAATAGATGACGAAGGCACCCGGAACGATAGTGAGCGTTCCCGCGGCAGCCAGCAGCCCCAACTCATAGCCCGAAGTCGATGCTGTTCGCGTCATCGTGGCGGCAATCGGTTTTGCAGCAACCGACGTCAACGTCTTGGCGAGCAGGAGCTCGACCCAAGAAAACATAAAGCAGAAGAAGCAGGCCACACCGATACCCGATGCGATTGTGGGAAGGAAAATCTTCACGAAGAAGCCCGGGAAGGAGTATCCGTCGATATACGCCGTCTCGTCGAGTTCGCGAGGCACGCCCGACATGAAACCTTCCAGAATCCAAACCGCCAGCGGCACGTTAAAGAGCGTGTGGGCCAAAGCAACTGCGATCGGCGTATCAAAGAGCCCAACCGCTGAATAGAGCTGGAAGAAGGGCAGTGCAAAGACGGCTGCTGGCGCCATGCGGTTCGAAAGGAGCCAGAAGAAGAGATGCTTGTCGCCGACGAACCGGTATCGCGAGAACGCGTAAGCCGCTGGCAACGCAACCGACACTGACAGCACGGTATTGATCAGCACGTACTTCAAGGAATTGAGATAGCCGTTGTACCATGTCGGATCGGTGAAGATCTTAATGTAATTATCGAGTGTGAAATTCTGCGGCCAGAGCGTGAAGGAACCCAGAATTTCGTTCGTCGTCTTGAACGACATGTTGAGCAGCCAGTAGATCGGCAGCATCAGGAAGATGATATAGAGAGTGGGAACCAGCCACCTC
>CAZSNH010000149.1:0-6920 GCA_964607855.1 uncultured Hyphomicrobium sp.
CTCACCGGTACGCAGCTTAAGCGAAACGCCATCGACCGCTTTGACGTGAACAACGGTTCGGCGCAGCAAGCCGCGCTTGATCGGAAACCAGACCTTCAGATTGTCGGTCTCGACAACGAGCGCGCCGCCGGGATTACCTTTGGGAGGAGTTCCCTTCGGTTCTGCGGCCAGAAGGTGCCGGGTGTAGGGATGCTGCGGAGATTTGAAGATCGCTTCTGTACGCCCTTCCTCCACAACCTCACCTGACTGCATGACATAGACCCGCTCGGCCATATGGCGCACGATGCCGAGATCGTGGGTGATGAGCAGGAGCGCCATGCCCATCTCGCGCTGGAGGTCCTTCAGCAGCTCAAGAATTTGCGCTTGGATGGTGACGTCGAGCGCCGTGGTCGGCTCATCGGCGATCAAGAGATCAGGCTCGTTTGCGAGGGCCATTGCGATCATGACGCGTTGGCGTTGTCCGCCCGAAAGCTGGTGAGGATAAGCATCCAGTCTCTGCTCAGGATCGCGGATGCCCACCTTGCGCAGGAGATCGAGGACGCGGGCGCGTGCTACTTCATCACTGAGACCCTTGTGCACCTTCAGGATCTCTCCGACCTGCCGCTCGATCGAGTGCAGCGGATTAAGCGACGTCATGGGTTCCTGAAATATGATCGAGATGCCGTTGCCGCGAATGCTGCGCATCTCGTCTTCGGACGCCTTGATGAGATCCTTGCCCTTGAAGAAGATTTGTCCCGAAGGATGAGAGGCGGCCGGATAGGGCAAGAGCTTCATGATGGAGAGGGCGGAAACGGTTTTGCCTGAGCCCGACTCGCCGACGATCGCCACCGTCTCGCCCTTGCTGATGCGGAACGAGGCATGCTTGACGGCCCGCATCTCATTCGGGCCTGCATTGAAGGTGACCGACAAATCCTTGATGTCAACGAGGATATCTTTGCTCACGGTGTATCGCCCCCTCTACCGGAACGTTTTTCGAGGGTCGAGGGCATCACGCACCGCCTCGCCGATGAAGATCAGAAGTGACAACATGAGGGCAACGGAAAAGAAGGCGGTGAGACCCAACCACGGTGCCTGAAGGTTGTCGCGTCCCTGGAGGAGGAGCTCGCCGAGTGATGGCGATCCGGGGGGCAAACCGAGCCCCAGAAAGTCGAGTGCGGTCAATGCCGCCACAGACCCTGAGAGTTTGAACGGCAGGAATGTCAGCGTCGCCACCATCGCGTTCGGCAGCAGATGCTTGAACATGATCTTACCGTCCGAAAGTCCAAGCGCTCGCGCAGCCCGGATGTACTCGAAATTGCGACCGCGCAGGAACTCGGCGCGAACGACGCCCACCAACGAGGTCCAGCTGAAGAGAAGGAGGACGCCGAGCAGCGTCCAGAAGCCGGGTACGAGCACAGACGAGATGATGATGAGTACGTAAAGCTCAGGAATGGACGACCAGATCTCGAGGATGCGCTGGAAAATGAGGTCGATACGCCCGCCGAAATAACCCTGCACGGCCCCGGCTGCGATGCCGATCATGGAGGCCAGGATGGTCAGGATGAGGCCGAAGAGCACCGAGAGGCGGAAGCCGTAGATGACACGCGCGAGCACGTCACGCCCGTGGCTGTCGAGACCCAGCCAATTCATGTTTCCGAGCGTATTGTATCGCGCAAGCTGCTCGGGTGAGGCCTCGCAGAGCTCGGCACTTGAGGCCCAGGCGGGTGGTGCCGGGTAGCCGAGGCAAATTCCATCCGGCCCCTTCCGGCGCGGATAGTCCTTGTTGATGGTGTCGTAGGAATAACGGATCGGAGGCCATAGCATCCAGCCATTGGCCTGGATCTCATCGAGGATCACCGGGTCCTTGTAATCGGTGATGGCGAGAAATCCGCCGAACTTCGATTCCGGGTAATCGATCAAGACCGGAAACAGCGTCTCGCCCCTGTAGCGCACGATGAGCGGCCGGTCGTTGGCGAGCACCTCGGCGAATAGGGTGACGAAGAATAGAATACCGAATACGACAAGACTCCAGTAGCCCCGCCTGTTGGCCCGGAAATTCTCCCAGCGGCGCCGGTTCAACGGCGACAGCCCGAATCTGCCTGAGAAACGGTTGTAAAACCGCGGCCGGCGCGGAGAACGTCCCTCTTCGGTCGAGAAAGGCGATAAGCGTGAAACCACGGACCTACACCTCCCGGCTCTCGAAATCGATCCGCGGATCCACCAGCGTATAGATGAAGTCCGAGATGATCCCGAGTACCAATCCGACGAGTGAAAAGATGTAGAGGTTGGCGAAAACCACGGGATAATCACGCTTGATTACCGATTCGAAGCTCAAAAGCCCGAGCCCATCGAGGGAGAAAATCGTCTCGATCAGAAGGCTGCCTGAGAAGAAGGCGCTGACAAACGCCGCCGGAAAACCGGCAATGATAAGCAGCATAGCGTTTCGGAAAATGTGTCCGTAAAGGATCTGCTTCTCGCCCAAGCCCTTTGCGCGCGCCGTCAGAACATACTGCTTGCGGATCTCGTCCAGAAAGCAGTTCTTAGTCAGGAACACCATGGTCGTGAAGGCGCCAAGTGCGAGCGCAATCAATGGCAACGTCAAATGCCAGAAATAGTCGGTGATCTTGCCGATGAGTGAGAGACTTTCCCAATTGTCGGAAGTAAGGCCGCGGGTCGGGAACCACTGCACGAAAGCGGAGCCGGCAAACATGACGAGCAGAAAAATGGCGACTAAGAAGCCTGGAACCGCGTAGCCGATGACGAGCACGCCGCTCGACCAGGTATCGAATGGCTCGCCGTCCTTCACCGCCTTGCGGATGCCGAGCGGAATGGAAATGAGGTAGGTAAGAAGCGTCATCCAGAGCCCAAGCGAGATTGAGACGGGCAGTTTCTCCTTAATGAGCTGCAGGACAGGCACATCGCGGTAATAGCTCTCACCAAAATTGAAAGTGAGATAGTTCTTCATGAGCAGAAAAAAGCGCTCGTGGGCCGGCTTGTCGAGGCCGAACTGCTTCTCGAGGCTCTTGATGAATTCCGGATCCAGCCCCTGAGCGCCGCGATATTTCGTGTTGATTGAATCCGCCGCACCCTGTCCGATCTGCGACTGGGCGGCCGAATTCTGCATTCCGTCGCCGCCGCCCCCGCTGATCCGGGACGTGGCAGAAGCATCCTTCCCGGTAAGCTTGGCGATCATCTGCTCAACTGGACCGCCGGGCAGGACTTGCACAATTGCAAATGTGATGAGCATGATCCCGAACATGGTCGGGATGATGAGCAGCAATCGTTTCAAGAGATAGGCGGCCATGCGCGGTGCTGTCTTTCCCTCATTTGCCCATCAATTTGGCATGTCTTTCGGCGTCATACCACCATGTGCTGAGCGCACCGCGATCGTATTTCGGCTTAACTTTGGGAAAGCCAAATTTGTCCCAATAAGCCAGATTGTGAACGCCTTTGTACCAGTGGGGCACCCAATAGTGCCCAGCGCGCAGAACCCGGTCTGCCGCGCGCGTGGCCGCCACCAGTTCGGACCGCGACTTCGCGGCCATCACCTTTTCAGCAAGCGCGTCGATTGCGGGATCGGAAATGCCTGAGAGATTGAAGCTTCCGTCGGTTTTTGCCGCCACCGATCCCCAGAAGTTCATCAGCTCGACGCCGGGCGTCAGACGCATCGAATAGCGCTGCGTCGTCAGATCGAAGTCATAGCTCTTTATGCGCCATTCGTATTGCGAGGGGTCCACGCGGCGGATCGAGGCGTCGATACCGATGCTCTTGAGGCGGGCGATATAGGGCCCCACGACGCGTTCGAAAGTCGGCTCGAAGAGCAGAAACTCGACGTCGAGCTTCTCGCCCTTGGCGTTCTTGACGAACCGGTCGACCTCGCGTGACTGAAGCCCAACCTTGAGCATGATCCGGCAGATTAGACCGCAATCGGCAGGCTCTTTTTCCACTTCGACGATCGTCCAGCCCGCGTCTGCCAGCAGTTGCTGAGCGCGGCGAAGCTGCTCGCGATTGTTACCTGAACCATCGGTCACGGGTGGAATATACGGCTCGCCGAACACCTCAGGTGGCAGCCTTTCGCGCATGGGCTCCAAAAGCGCCAGTTCGTCGGCGCCCGGCAGGCCGGTCGCCTTCATATCGGAGTTTTCGAAGTAACTCGTGGTGCGCGTGTAGAGATTGAAGAACAGGTTCTTGTTGCTCCACTCGAAGTCGAATGCAAGCCCCAGGGCCTCTCGCACGCGCCGATCCTTGAACTTCTCGCGCCGTGTGTTGATGAAAAAGCCTTGCGCGCCCGACGGGCTCTCATCGGGAATTGTGGTGCGGATCAGCCTGCCCTCGGCGACAGCGGAAATATCGTAGCCGGTGGCCCAGTCTTTTGAGGTGAACTCCTCACGAAAATCAATGTTGCCCGATTTCAAGGCTTCAAGCTCAAGCCCTCGGTCGCGGAAGTAGTCGTATCTCACCTCGTCGAAATTGAAACGTCCGCGATTGACGGGGAGATCCTTCGCCCAATAGTCGGTTCGCCGTTCGTAAGTCACGTACGTACCGGGCTTGTAATCCTTGATTTTGTAAGGCCCAGACCCAAGGGGCGGATCGAGCGATGTCTTTTCGAAATCGTTCGCCGTGTAGTAGGCCTTGGAGAGTATGGGAAGCACCGCCACCGTCACCGGCAGGTCGCGCACGAGTTCGCCCTTGAATGTGTAGCGCACCGTCGCGTTGTCGAGCGCTTCGGCTTTCTCGACATCGCGCAAGGGCTGACTGAATGCCGGGCTCGCCTTGGCTTTGATCGTCTCGAAGGAAAATACGACGTCCTCAACGGTAACAGGTGTGCCATCGGCGAACTTGGCCTCGGGTCTCAGCTTGAAGGTGACCGAACGGCCATCTGCCGCCACCTCGGCAGCACTTGCTATGAGACCATAAACGGAATCGGGTTCATCGAGCGCAGGTGTCATCAGGCTGTCGAACAAGAGCTCGAGGCCTTGGGCGGCATCGCCTTTCAGGATGAAGTTGTTGAAGCTGTCAAAAGACGTGCGTCCGGCCGGTCCGATCTGTGAAACGCGCCCGCCCTTGGGGGCGTCCGGATTGACATATTCGAAGTGCTTGAAGTCGGCCGGATACTTGAGATCGCCGAAAACGGAAAGCCCGTGCCGGAACTCGCCGTACGCGGGAACTGCGCACATCATGAGGGCTGCGATCGCCGCCGGCAACACATTTCGGCAAGCAGTAGCCGACATTCGCAGGCGCGCGATCATCTGCCTCTCACCGCAGCAAGGGCCTTTTCCTTTTCGGGGTCGATCCACCACGCGGACGTCGTGAAGGGCAGTTGGGAGGGCAGCGTTGCTGGCCGGCCGAACACATCCCAGATCGCCACGCGGTCATAAGGAAAGTACCATTGCGGTATGACATAATAGTTCCAGAGGAGGACGCGATCGAGCGCCCGCGTCGCCGATACGAGCTCGTCTCTATCCTTGGCGAAGATCACATAATCGATGAGCTTGTCGATTGCCGGGTTCTTGATGCCGATCGTATTGTTGCTCCCTTCCTTGTCGGCGGCGGCCGAGCCCCAATAATCGCGCTGCTCATTTCCCGGAGAGTGCGACTGTCCGAAGCTGTCGACGATGAGGTCGAAGTCATGCTGATCAACGCGCCGCTTGTATTGGGAAGTATCGACCACCCGCACGCTGGCGTTGACGCCGAGCTTCTTGAGGTCGGCAATGAAAGGAAGAACGACGGCTTCGAAATTCGGCTGCACAAGAAGAAATTCAGCGTCAAGCGTCTTGCCCGCGGCATTTCTCAATTGCCCATCCTTGACCGTCCAGCCGGCGTCCTGCAGAAGCTTGAAGGCTTCCGCCATATTCTTGCGATGGTCGGCGTCTGTGGGTGCTGATGGCGTCGCGTAAGGCGTGGTGAACACTTCCGGTGGCACGCTCTCCTTGACCGTATTCAGAATCTCAAGCTCGCGGCCTTCGGGGAGACCTTTGGCGGCGAACTCCGAATTGTCGAAATAGCTCTGCGCGCGGATATAGGCGCCATAGAAGCGGTTCTTGTTAGCTGCTTCAAAGTTGAACGTAAGCCCTAAGGCCTTGCGCACGCGGACATCCTGGAATTGGACACGCCGCGTATTGAAAACGAAGGCCTGCATGCCGGCAACTCGCTTATGTGGAAGAAGCTCTTTCTTCACCTGGCCGTTCTTTGCGGCATCGAACGCATAGCGATTGGCCCAGTTCGCAGCCGACGATTCCGGCCAGATGTCGATGCGACCGGCCTTGAACTCCTCGAAAGGCGCCGTATCGTCAAGAAAGTAGACGAAGACGATCTCGTCAAAATTGCTTTGACCTTTGACGACCGGGAGCCCGAGTGCCCAGTAATCCTTGACGCGCTCAAGGACAATCCGGCGGCCCGGCTCGAACGACTTGATCTTATAGGGTCCTGATCCAACGGGCGGCTCGAGCGTCGTCTTTGTGACGTCGCGGGGCACTCCATTGGCATTCTTGCCGGTCCAATAGGCCTTTGACATCACCATCAGCTCGCCCGTGATGAATGGCAGCTCCCTGTTGCCTTTGACGTCGAAAAAGAAGGTTACTTCGCGATCGCCCGTTTTCTCTCCCTTGACGACGTTCTTCCAATAGAGCTTGCGACGCGGATCGGCTTCCTTCATCGCCTCCATACTGTAGATCACGTCTTCGGGTGTAATAGGTGAACCATCGTGAAATTTTGCGCCATCGCGGATCTTGAAGGTGACCGACGAGTAGTCATCCGGATATGAAACCCATTCTGCTATGAGGCCGTATTGGGTCGCGGGCTCATCGGGACTGGGCGCCATCAATGTATCAAATAGCTCGCCCATGCCGGCGGCGGTATCGCCCTTGATCGTAAAGGGATTCAAGTTATCGAAGGTGCCGGTCACCTGCTCGGTCAGGTGCCGGACCAGCTCGCGTATGCGA
>CAZSNH010000150.1:0-6915 GCA_964607855.1 uncultured Hyphomicrobium sp.
GTGAGACGCGAATTGGTCATATGCGTGTGCACGGCGGCCACCCCGTCGAAGCCAGGCCCGGCCGGCGCGCCTGAGCAGATCGTCTCGTAATATTGATGGCGCGCATTGCCGAAGGTCAGATTGTTCATTGTCCCTTGCGATGTCGCCAGTGCGCCGAGTGCGCTCATGATGGCATTGACCACGACTTGGCTTGTTTCAGTATTGCCCGCCACCACGGCCGCCGGATAGCTAGGTTTCAACATTGAACCTTCGGGAATACTGATTTCGATGGGACGCAAGCACCCGGCATTCATGGGGATCGGATCGTCGATCAAGACTCTCAGTGCGTAAAGGACGGCGGCGCGTGTCACAGGCTCAGGCGCGTTGAAATTGTTGGCCTGCTGTTCCGATGTTCCCGCGAAATTGAAATTCGCGGTGCCGCGCCCCTTGTCGACGCTGATAGAGACTTCGATCGCGCTGCCTTGATCCATCGCAATGCGGGCGTGTCCGTCATTGAGCCGAGAGACGCACTGGCGAACGGCGGTCTCCGCCCAGTCCTGCACGTGTCCCATGTAGGACTGCACAGCTTCCAGGCCGAACTCTGCGATCATCCTCTCGATCTCGGATATTCCACGAGCATTCGCCGCCACCTGTGCCTTGAGGTCGGCGATATTCTGGTCCGGATTGCGGGCCGGATAAAGTGCGCCTTCGAGGAGCGCTCGAGCTTCCGTCTCCCGGAAGCGACCGCTATCAACCAGCTTGAAGGTATCGATATACACGCCCTCCTGGTCAATATGTGTGGCACGCGGGCTCATGGATCCGGGGGTCAGGCCGCCAATGTCGGCGTGGTGCCCGCGGCTTGCGACGTAAAAAATGATCACATCGCCTTTTCCGAAAACGGGCGTGACGACGGTGATATCAGGCAAGTGCGTACCCCCGTCGTAAGGGGCATTGATCATGAATACGTCGCCGCGCCGCATCGCGGGGCCTGCCCGGCGAATGATGGTCTCGACTGACTTGTCCATGCTTCCGAGATGCACGGGGACGTGTGGGGCATTTGCCACGAGACCACCCTTGGCATCGAAGAGTGCACACGAGAAATCGAGACGCTCGCGAATGTTGATGGACTGCGCGGTGGCGCGCAGCGTCTCGCCCATACGTTCCGCAATGCTCATGAAAAGATTGGAGAACACTTCAAGCAGGACGGGGTCGGGCCGCGTCGAGACGAATTCACGCGCCTTCGGCGCCTGCCGCGTGAGGATGAGGTTGTCGCTTTCGCTGACTGAGAGGTTCCATCCATCTTCGACGACGATCGTCTGGTGCGGCTCGATGACGATCGCAGGACCGGAAATCTTATCTCCGGGGGCGATGCCGGCGCGCTGGACGAGGGGTCCTTCGTGCCAGCAACCGCGGGAATAGAAGCGGGCAATTTGAGGCGAAGTGATCGAGGACCGAGAGATCTCGTCAGCTCCTGTGCGGACCAGTTGTTTGGTCAAGGCCGTTACGCACCCGCGGCTTCCGGAAACCGCCTCGACTTCGATCGCGGAAATGGCAATCGGCTTTTCGGGAGACACGAATCCAAACTGCTGGCGGTGCCTGGCTTCGAATGCTGCGCGCATGGATTGGATATCCGAGAAGGCGACCGGCAATGATGCTTCGGTTGCGGCATATTTGAGAAAAACATGGCGTGTCAACCGCGCGCCCTCCACAGCCACGCCGTCGGCTTGGAGCTCGCCGAGCGCCTCGCCGGAGAGCGCATTGAGCTCGGCTTCGAGGGCGATTGTGCCGAAATCCGCGAGCAGCTGTTCGATCGACCTCTGCCGGCGGCTGCCACGCGGCGCAATGCCGATGCCGTAGGCAGAGAGCAGCCCCGATAGTGGAGTTACGAGGATCGTGTTGATGCCGAGTGTGTCGGCGATGAGGCAGGCGTGCTGTCCTCCCGCAGAGCCAAAGCAGTTAAGCGCGTACTCCGTCACGTCATAACCCTTCATGACGGATATTTTCTTGATCGCGTTCGCCATATTCTCAACGCCGACACGGATAAATCCGTCGGCGACATCCTCAGGCGAGAGACCTGACCTTCTTGATATGTCGAGAAATGCCTGAGCCACGCTTTCGCGGCTGAGCGGCTCGGTCCCGGATGGGCCAAAAATCGCCGGGAAGCAATCCGGCCGGATCTTGCCGACAAAGAGATTGGCATCGGTAAGAGTTAGCGGTCCGGAGCGGCCATAGCACTTGGGGCCAGGTTTTGAGCCTGCGCTTTCGGGTCCGACGCGGAAGCGATGCCCATCGAAGGCGAGGATCGATCCGCCGCCGGCGGCAATCGTCTCCACGTCCATCATCGGAACGCGAAGTCGGACCCCGGCCAGCGTTCGCTCGAAGGATCTTTCGTAATCGCCTGCCCAGTGTGCAACGTCGGTCGACGTGCCGCCCATGTCGAACCCGATGACACGGTCGAAGCCTGCGGCACGGGCCGTCTCGACCATGCCGATGACGCCACCGGCCGGTCCGGATAGAATGGCATCGCTGCCGCGAAAATGATCGGCAGTCTTCATGCTCCCGGACGAGGACATGAATAGTAGTCGGGTTGATGCCTCGGCCTTAACGGGCGAAAACTGCCGGGTGACGCTTTCAATGTAGCGTTTGAGAAAGGGCGACAGGTAAGCATCGGCGACGGTGGTATCTCCCCGTCCAACGAGCGAAATCAGCGGTGAAATCTCGTGGCTGACGGAGACCTGACGGAACCCCATCTCGCGCGCGAGGTGCGCCGCTTCCTTTTCGTGCGCGGGGTGTGCATATCCGTGCATGAAGACGATGGCGACCGCGGTTATTCCCTCGGCAAGCGCTCCGCGATAAATGCTCGCGAGATGTGCAAGATCGAGCGGCTTTTCGGCCGTTCCATCGGAACGGATGCGCTCCCGGGCTCCTGCCACGCGCTCGTAAAGCATGCGGGTCTTCACGATCCTGCGTGCAAAAATTTCGCGCCTTGCTTGCGTTCCGATCTCGAGCTGATCTTCGAAGCCGCCCGTGATGACAAGCAGTACCCGTTCGCCACGGCGCTCGAGCAGTGCGTTTGTGGCAACGGTGGTTCCGATCCGCACCTCGTCTATCGCTTCAGACGGAATGGCTGCCCGGGTCGGCAGTCCGAGAAGTCGCCGGATGCCTTCCGAGGTGGCATCCTCATAAGCCTCACTCTCAGAAAGAAGTTTCAGCGCGTGAAGGTGGCCATCCGGCGACAGTGCAACAACGTCCGTGAAGGTCCCACCGCGGTCGATCCAGAATTGCCACTTCTGCGTGCCCTCACCCATTTTTCGGTTGTCGCCGGACGCGCTAGAACGCGAGTTGCATTATTTTATTGTTGCTGAGCCACAACGCGTGTTAGCGGCGTTGCGCGGCAGAGGATTGCCATCTTGCAGCCGATGATTTCAATCGTGTCCTTTGTCTTGACGACAACTTTGCCCGAATAAAGCTTTCCGCTCACCCGGTCATAAACGGTTCCCTCCCATTTGTTCTCATCCGTTTTCTGAGCATTTTCCATGATCATGAGACCGAGTAGTAGCCGTTCACGGAGCGCAGGATCCTGATTGTTGATGTCTTTGGCGCCTTCCTTTCCGGGCGGAACACCGGCAATTTTCGCGCAAAGACCTTCCCCACACTTGAGGATTTCGAGCTGTCCGCCCGTGCTCGCATCAAACCACAGTCCGAAGGCATCTTCCGCCACTTGCGCTTCCGCGCCCGAAGTCAGAGCTGCCGAAAGCAATAGGCTGCTTAACAAATGTCGCATCATGTTCTGTGTCCTCTCTTCCGCGCGAGTCGCGGGACAGCGGTGAAAGTTAGCATATTCGGCTTTGCCGGCAATGTGCCGCATGGAATTGACGTAACGGGTAGTCTGCGATTCTGCCCCTTTGTGGGGCAGCAAAAAACGTCTATGGGTCAGGGCATGCAGAAGGAATCTACAGAAAATGTGGCGCGCGGGTGGCGATCGTGGTTGAGCAGCCTCGCCGCGCTTTCGGGTATCAACCGGCTCTTTCGCAGAAAGCACGCTACCCAGTCGGCGCAGTTCACCAGCGCTTTCGTCACGCTCGCAGCTAAAATGGCCAAGGTCGACGGGGTGGCTGTGACTGTCGAATGGCAGGCCTTCGAGAAATTTCTCGACGTTTCTCCGAAAGACGTTCCTGGCATCAAGAAACTTTTCGATCAGGCGAAATCCGATTCGGCGGGCGCCGACCTCTATATCAAGCGCATCGCGAAGATGCTCGGCGACGATGCGGTTCTCAAGCGGGAGGTCGTGGAATGCCTGCTTTATGTTGCTTGTGCCGATGGGATTCTGCATCCCGCCGAAGACGACTTCGTGCGGCAGGTTGCGACGGCCTTCGATCTCAATGCGACGGAATTTCGTTCGATCCGTGCCATGTTCATCGAAGTCAAGGATGATCCCTACGTCGTGCTCGGATTGACACCGGCCGCGAGCGATGCCGAAATCAAATCACGGTATCGAATACTTGTCGCCGAGAATCATCCGGATCGGCTCATCGCCGCTGGGGCGCCGGCGGCTGTAATCAAGGCAGCAACCACCAAGCTTGCCGCCATCAATGCCGCGCACGAGGCCATCCTCAAGGAGCGCACATCCGAAGGCGTGGCATGATTGTTAAGCCGGACAGCGCGCTTGTTGCAGACCTCTACCCGTCACCCAATATCGGGCCGAGAAAAGACGGCAAGTCACCGTCGATCTTGGTCCTACACTATACCGGTCTCCCGAGTGTTGAACGATCTCTTGAAGTACTCTCGCGCCCCGACTGCAAGGTCTCATGTCATTACGTTATCGACACAGACGGACGTATCATTCAGATGGTCGCAGAGGACATGAGGGCCTGGCACGCCGGACTTTCGCAGTGGGCGGGTGAAACCGACATCAACTCCGCCTCAATTGGCATCGAGCTCCAGAACGCCGGCCATCAGTCGGGCTATCCGGACTTTCCCGAAGCTCAGATGAAGTCTGTCATTCTGCTGTCAAAAGACATCGTCGCCCGTCACCGCATAGCCCCCGAGCGGGTGCTGGCACATTCGGACATCGCGCCAGAGAGGAAAGTGGATCCCGGCGAAAAGTTCGACTGGCAGAGGCTTCACCGGGAGGGGATCGGCCATTGGGTATTCCCGGAGCCGGTTGACCCATCCGACATCGGTATCGGCATGGGTGCCCAGTCGCCGATCGTAGCTGCTACCCAGTCGCTCCTTGCCGACTATGGCTATGGAGTGTCGCAAAGCGGGGTATTCGATTCCTCGCTATGGTTCGCCTTACGAGGCTTTCAGCTGCACTTTAGACCCCAGCTCACGAACAGCCGTCTGGACCGGTCGACCTTCGCGACACTTGAGCGCCTCGTCTCCGCCCTGCCCTGGCCGCGCGCCGGCTGAATCGCCGCGTTATCCCTAAATCCAGGCCGCATTTACGAATTTTACAGCGGGTTTTTGTGTCGCGCACGAGAGCCCTGGCCTCGACATAGACCTTTGTAGCATTGTGGAAGCCGCAGCCCGCTGCCGAAAGGCAGACGAGGGGGAAAGCTGTAGGCCAGTCTGGCACTGATTAAGGGTCTCGCCGAAAATGAAAATCGTGATCGCTCCGGACAGCTTCAAGGAGAACCTCACCTCACTTGAGGTGGCGAGCGAAATCGAAAAAGGACTGCGTCGCGTCTGGCCGGATGCCGAGTGCATTAAGGTGCCGATGGCCGATGGCGGCGAAGGAACCGTTCAGTCGCTTGTTGATGCGACCGGCGGTGAGCTTGTGAAATGCGAGGTGGCAGGTCCGCTCGGCAATGCAGTGACCGCCACCTACGGTCTCCTGGGAGGCGGAAAGACGGCCGTTATCGAAATGGCGGAAGCCTCGGGGCTGCCGCTCGCTCCCAAGGACAAGCGAAATCCGCTTGCGGCCACGAGCTTTGGTACGGGTCAGCTCATCGCCGATGCGCTCTATCGCGGAGTGGAAGAAATTATTATCGGTCTCGGCGGGTCCGCGACGAACGATGGGGGCGCGGGCATGGCGCAGGCCTTGGGTGTTCGCTTCCTCGATTCCGAAGGCGGACCCATCACCGACTACCTCGGCGGCGGGCGGCTTGACGAAATTGTTAAGATCGACACCCGCTGGATTAATCCGGCGCTTTGCCGCGTTCGCATTCTGGTGGCCTGTGACGTCACCAATCCGCTAACTGGTGAAAAGGGTGCCTCCCGCGTCTATGGCCCGCAGAAGGGAGCGACGCCCGCAATGGTGGAACTCCTCGATCGCAATCTCGCACACTACGCCGCTTTGATATGGCGGGATCTCGGCATCGATGTCGCCGGCCGTCCGGGTGCGGGAGCCGCAGGTGGAATGGGAGCCGGCCTCATGGCGTTTACGGGGGCCACCTTGAAGCGTGGCGTTGAACTCGTCGTTGCGGCAACACGCCTCGAGGAGCACATGCAGGGCGCCGATCTCGCCATCACCGGGGAAGGCCGTGTCGATTTCCAGACGGCCTTCGGCAAGACACCCTCCGGTGTTGCGGCTGCTGCCAAGAAGTATGGCGTGCCCGTGATTGCCATCGGGGGCGGCCTTTCGGACGATGCGAACGGCGTATTCCAACACGGGATCGACGGCTTGGAATCGGCGACCCCCAACGCCATGGATCTCGAAGTCGCGATCCGCAAATCGCGTGCCTATCTTCAGGATGCTGGTGAGCGCGCCGCGCGTCTTATCGCGATCGGGCAGAGGATGTCCAAGTCGAACGGCACCGGTGCAAAGCCGCGCCAGACGCCTCTGCCCGGCTGGGCGGCCCTCAAGAATCGTCCACAGCGTTTCGTGCCCGAACTCAAGCGCCGCCCGACGTAAGATAGAAAGCAAAGCGCCATTTTGAGCATTTGTTCGCGGCCGCCAACAGCTGCCGAGCGGCCTCAATTTTGCCAATCCGA
>CAZSNH010000151.1:0-6911 GCA_964607855.1 uncultured Hyphomicrobium sp.
GTGGAAAGGATCGTCAGGGTATGGGGTAGGTAATTGGCCACCGCGAGCCATTTGCCATCCTTGGAGATGGCGATATTGCGTGAATTCAGTCCAGCGCGTACCCGTCCCACCTCTTTGAGCGACCATAGATCGTACTTTTGGACCCAACCATCCCGTGACATGATGAAGACCATTCTGCCGTCTGGAGAAAACTTGGGCCCGCCGTGAACCGCAAATGGCGTTGCGAAGCGGTCGAGGCGCTCGAATGTGTCGCCATCGAGCACCGAAATGTGATGGTCGCCGGTTTCCACGACCAGAAACAGATTGAGCGGATCCGCCTTGAATACGGGTTGTTGGACAGACTTGTAATCCTGGGCAATTACACGGCTCTTGGAAACGTCTGCTTCCGTCCAACTCGGCACCTTCTCAAGTGGCGTGATTAGGAGTTCGGCAAGAGCTCCAATGTCATCGGCGGAAAGCTTGCCGGCAAATGCGGGCATCTGCGTCGCAGGCCGGCCTTCGGAAATCAAGTTGGTGAGGGCTGGTCCCTTTAGGCGCGCGAGCGTTTCTGGAATGAGCGCCGGTCCGGTTCCGCCAAGACGATCCGCAGAATGACATGCGGCGCAGTTTTCGGCATAAAGCTGTTCTGGCCGGGATTGAGCGATTGCGGCGGTTGATAGGAGCGCAGCGAGACTAGAAATAGCGATGCGCTGGATCATGACTTTGGCCTCTAAATGGCGTCAATGATGGCCGGGCAGGACCTACCTGAGCTTCGCTCATACCAATTTCAATGTCGCTGAGGTAGCACGCCGGATCCGCTTCCCAGGGATCACCCGTTAGCTGCAAGGCGCGAATGCGCGTATTGCCGCCACAGATAGCCTGATACCGGCATGCCCCGCATCTGCCTTTGAGCGGCCGCGGCTTCTTCCTCAGCCCCGCGAGGATCGGATCCGACAAGTCCTGCCAGATGACGCTGAAAGGCCGATTGCGAACGCTGTCGATCGAATATCCCGACCAGTATGTGTCTGGATGCACGAAGCCCTGAGTGTCGATATTCGCGACGCCGACACCCGAGGCATTCCCACCCCATGCCTCCAGTCGCTGGCGTACGTGTGCGACGCGCTCTGGAGTGAAGTTGTTTGACGCCCACTGCAGAAAATAGACAGCGTCAGCGTCGTTGTTACCGGTAACGATCTCGAGCTCGCGGTTGCTCTCAACCGCCTCCCAGGCGCTCTTGAGCAGCAAATCCATCGCTGATCTCGTTATGGACCAATCTGTATCGTCGCAGCGATGCTTGTTGCCGCGGCCCGCGTAGACGAGATGGGACAGATAAAATTTCTCCACGCCCTCCGCTTCGGCAAGCGACAACAAATCCTTGAGCTGACCCGCATTGTCGTGGGTCAGCGTGAAGCGAAGCCCAACCTTGATCCCGCGCGCCTTGCAAGCCCTCACACCTGCAAGTGCCGCCTCGAATGCGCCGCTCTTCCCTCTGAACCAATCGTTCATCGAGCCAATGCCATCCAGGCTGATGCCGACATAGTCAAATCCAACTTCAGCGACCTCGTCGGCAACGCGACCAGAAATGGGCGTCCCATTGGTGGAAAGCGCGGTATAGAGGCGATTGGCTTTGGCGCGACGCGCGATATCGAGTGTATCTCCTCGCGACAGCGGCTCGCCGCCGGAAAGGATCAAGGCCGGGATCGAAAATGCCACGAGATCGTCGAGAACGGCGAACGCCTCACGCGTCGTCAGCTCGCCTGGGAAATCATGATCGGCAGCGACGGCGTAGCAGTGCCGGCACTTGAGATTGCACCGGCGGGTCAAATTCCAGATGACGACGGGTCGAACAGGCCCCAGACGCGAGCGCAGGGGCGTTGGCTCGATGAGCTCGCGCATGTAATGAGAGAGTCGGAACATATTCTCATCCTCCGCTTCTGGTCAGCCGCAGCCCGGTTTTCTTGAGAATGCGTTGGGAATAGAGAATATCGGATGCGCGGCTGGCGGACCCGAGCAGCTTGGCAATTTCTTCGCGCTTCGCCTCGACTTCGTCTCGCGTCGTGCCGTGAACCATGGCGAAGAGATTATAGGGCCAGACTGGCAGGATTCGTGGACGGCGGTAGCAGTGCGTCACAAAGGGGAGCTGCCCGACGGCATTTCCGAGCTCGGATACTTTGGCATCGTCGACGTCCCAAACGGTCATTCCGTTGGCCGTCAATCCAAGGGCGAAATGATTTGGTGCAAGCGCGATCCTGCGTACGATTCCCCGATCCATCAACCGGCCAAGTCGCTCGATGACCTCGTCCTCGGAACAGACCAATTGCTCTGCGATTTTTGCGTAAGGGCGCGGTGAGAGCGGTATGCCTGCCTGTGTCCTCTCGATCAACTTGCGATCCATGGGGTCGAGCGAGTTCATGCCGCCACCTTAAAACCGATAAAATATTCCTCGAGCTTTGGGAAACGAAACACCTCAAGAAGCGTTGCCTGTTCGATCTCGTAAGACACCCGGCCAATGTCCTCAGGCGTTTCGGTTGCGAGTACGAACCACATGTTGAGGGCATGGTCCCGCTCGTAATTATGAGCTACCTCGGGCAGGTTACTGAGGAGAAGTGCAACATCATCGAACCGCTCTTTCGGAACCGCCATCGCACAAAGGCAGAATGCTCCCCCCATTGCTTCGGCGTCAAAGAACGGTCCGAAGCGGGTGACGACGCCAGCGTCCTGCAACCGCTGAAGGCGTAGGATCAGTGACGACTCCGAGCACCCAATCTCCTGCGCCACAATCTCGAACGGCCGGGGTTCCAGCGGCAGCCCCTCCTGCAGACGATTGATGATCCGGCGATCGAGATCATCGGGCTCAAAATGGCAGAGGGTGGACGCGACATTCGCCATTACGCCGCCTCCCTTGGCAGTGAGAACATTGCCCCGGTCTGTTTGAAACAGCGTTTGGAGAAGAGCACCTCGTGTGGCAGGCCTTCGAGACCGGCCGACTTCGATGCGGCAGCGAGGGTCGACAAAGCCTCTTGGCGCGTTCTCGCGTGTACCATGCAGTAGAGATTGTAGGGCCATTCGCGCTCATATCGGGAACGGCGATAGCAAAGGGTTACGCCTGGCGCCCTTCCGAGAGACATGCCAGCCCGATCGATATCCTCGATCGGCACATTCCAAACAGCCATGGCATTGGAAGCCCACCCGAGCGCCCTGTGTCGAACGATGGCACCGATCCTTGGAATTATTCCGGCCTCCAGAAGATGTTTCAGACGATCAAGTATCTCCTTCTCGGTGCGGCCAAGGTGGGAGGCGATTTCCGAAAACGGAGTGGCAACGAGCGGGAGGCCCGTTGTCAATACCTGAACGAGCTCGCGATCGCCTTCGCATATCGCAAGACCATCGTGCTTGCGATGAAGGTCTACTGAAGGCGGATGGCGGGGCCCCGGCGGAGCGTTCAACGGAAAACCGAGATCAATGTGGTAGGCATGCTCAAGACGCAGATCGAGAGCACGAAGATTGGTCACTTGAGAGATGCGCCTTAGCGCCTGATCCACATAGGCCCGGTCGGGGCCGGTGACCACGAACCAGATATTCCAACCGTTCTCCCTAAGGTAGACGTGATTGACCCCGTGCTCAGCGCTGATGATCTGCGCAACGGAGTTTGCCTCATCATCGGGGGCCGCGACAGCGGCAAGCGTGCTGGCGCCGATCGTGTTCGGCCGGACGACACATCCAACACGGCTGATTTGTCCTCTCTTCTGCAGCTCTTTGAAGCCCTCGATAACTCCTATCTCCGGGACACCTAAGCTTCGCGCAATCGCTTCGAATGGACGCTCGACCAATGGAAGGTTGCGCTGCCATTCCTCCAAAAGCCGATTTCGAATGACATCTGGGGTGAGCATGCTCATCGCTATAGCCCCGTCCTATGCGCGCGAGATGTGAAAAAGATGCCGCTGGGGCTGCGAGCGATGATTTCAGCAATCTTCTCGAAATTTCGCGTGTCGTAGATCTTTACAACATTTGAATCGCGAACGGATACCCAAACTTCATGGCCGCGCGGCGTGAACTCCATGTGTAGCACCGCCGGACCTGCCTTCAGCTCTTTGACAATTTCGCCGGTGAGGCTATCGACAACCTGGATCACGTCGTTATCGGGATGGGCGAAGTTCACCCAGACATGCCGCCCGTCGGGGCGCGCCACGGCAAACACGGGCTGGCCGTGCACTTTCGTCCGGCCAACCTCGGCGAAACTTCGCGAATCGACCCAAAGCAGCTCGTGTCGGCCTACCGCAGGAAGGACCAGCCGCTCTCCGGCGCGTGCCCATCCTTCAAGATGCGGCATCTTGTAAACGGGCAGCTGCGTTTCGCCCTTTCCGTAACCTGGGAGGATACGCTTGGCTGCCAGTGGCGTCTGCCAAAGATCGATGACCGAAAGCCCATCCACTCCAAAGAGGCCGGCGACATAGTAACGGCCATCGGTCGTAATGAGTGCGTCATAGGGCCGGTTGCCCACTCCGGACAATTTCGTCACCTCCGGAGTTGACCCTTTCGAAAAGTCTGCGATCCAGGTCTCGCCGGCGTCCCACAAGGAAAAAATGAACCGCCGGCCTGGTGCGTCTTCGAGGCCTAAAGTTTTCGACCGTCCACCCGACCATGTCGCGGGAATGTCGGCAATCTCAACGAGCGTTTCAGCATCAAAAACTTTGATACCGCCTGGTTCGTAGTTTGCGACCGCCACAAGGGTCCCATCATCGGAGATGGCCCCCCCTATCGAGTTCCCGGCTTGCATGATCCTCTGCGATACCGTCGCGGTGAGTAGGTCGACTTTGCTCAAGCCACCATCCCTGCCGAACACATAGGCAAAGCGTCCGTCCGGAGAGAATACGGCTGAAGCGTGAGATAGATCCCCGAGCCCGCCTACGGCAGCAATCGCCCTGCGCTCGGCCGTGTCTATGATGAGGAGTGCGCCATCGGCCCGCTCAATGACGATGCCGAGCGTTCCGGTGCCGCGGATGCCGCTTGGCTGGACGCGGTCCGCCCCTGCGGCAGACGCGACAAGCACGCTCGCCATTATGATCAGCGCGCTTTTGAGTAGCCGCGTCATGGCGAAGTCCCCTTGAGATAGTTTGCGATCCAAAGTGCGTCGGCTTCGCTCAAGAGCGGGCGCCAGGGAGGCATCGGCGTTCCCGGAACGCCATCGAGGATGATTTGTGCGATAGCTTCGGCCGGCCGTCCGGCAAACCGGTTTGCCGGAAGATCGGGCCCGAGCCCACCTTTGAGGGTCATGCCATGGCACGAGCCGCAATCCTGACGTACGAGACGTTCAAGTGCAGGTGGGTTCAGTGCTGGCTCAGCAAACGCGTTAAATGCACCGCTATATGCAAGGATAACGGTTGCACTGAAGCGCAACAATGAACCCTCACAGCCACGCATAGGCAGGCAACTCTCGATGTGGCGGACTAATGGCCAGCGCTTCGCGGATCGCCGGACTGACTTCCCCAGATCGGTACAGCGAGGCGACCTTTCCAATAATGAAAAGAACAGGCCCGTCGAAGCGCGCACGTTCCGCCGTGTCCGCAATTGAGGCCAAGTCTGATAAGATCCGCCGCTCGCGGGGCGTCGTGCCATTGTTTATGGCCAAGACAGGTGTCGACAGCGCCAACCCCTCCCGGGCAAGTTTCGAGGAGATTTCTGCGATATTTGCGGCGCCCATGTAGACGACGAGCGTCGTCTCAGGATCAGCAAGACCTGTCCAGTCGAGATCAAGCGGCTGATCCTGACGGCAGTGCCCCGTAATAAATCGGACACTCGTTGCTAGTCCGCGATGCGTAAGAGGGACGCCTGTCGCCGCTGCACAGCCCTGCGCAGCCGTAATTCCTGGCACGATTTCGCAAAAGACCCCGGCTCTCCTCAGGGCGAGCGCTTCCTCTGAGCCACGCCCGAAGATGAAAGGGTCGCCGCCTTTCAATCGAACGATCAATCGTCCCGAGTGCGCGAGCTTCACCAGGAGCTCGTTGATCTCCTCTTGCGTCACCGGGTGGCGTTTCGGCGACTTGCCGACGGAATGCATTTCGGCGCCGGCGTTCACGAGTGCGAGTATTTCCTTTGAAACCAGCCGGTCAAAAACGACAACTTCGGCCTTGCCCAGGAGACGCGCGGCCTTGACAGTCAGCAATTCCGGATCGCCAGGACCTGCGCCGACAAGGTATACTCGTCCTGCCATCTTCATCTCATCTGTCCCAGCTTGCCGCGTTGCCGGCGCATCGCGTGAACGAGGAACGGGAGGCCGAATGGGCCTCCCGTCCGCGGTTCAGTAGATGTCGTTGCGGGTATTGAAGACGTTGAATTTGCCCGTCGGTGTGATCAGTTTTGGATCCTTGATCACGGTCTTGGGCTTCAACGTCTTATCGTCAACGACTACGATCGCAGAGACCTTGTCCTTTGCATTCCATACGGAGAACCAGATCTCGTCGCCGGCTTGATTGAATTCACCTTGCACGACTCGCGGCTGACCTTCAGGAATATTTGCCCATTGGACGATTGGAAGGGTCGTGTACTTGGGCTTTTCCGTACCAAGTTCGCTCACTTTGAAGACGGCAATGGACCCGGAGATTTCCGCCTCCGGATTAAGTGGTGTGTCGACGTAGAGGTGATCCGATTTCGGATGCGACTTTACGAACAGCGATCCTCCGCCAAGCGCCTCCAGTGTCTGCACGACTTTCCATGCCTTGTCGGGATGCCCCTTTGGATCCGTGCCGATGAGGGTTACTTTTTCGTCTCCGAGGTGAGACGTGACCCAGACCGGCCCGTGGACCGGATGATTGATGTTGGCTCCCCGGCCTGGGTGCGGCGTCTGCCCGCCGGTCTCGACCATGCCGACAAGGGAGCCTTCCTTGGTGTCAATGATTGCCACTTTGTGGCGAGCATTCGCCGCGACGAGGAAG
>CAZSNH010000152.1:0-970 GCA_964607855.1 uncultured Hyphomicrobium sp.
GCTCGCGCAAACCGACGCCAATATCTTCCTGCTCGAACTGTTCCACGGCCCGACCCTCGCCTTCAAGGACGTGGCCATGCAGCTTCTCGCACGGCTCATGGATCATGTGCTTGCCAAGCGCGGGGAGCGGGCGACCATTGTTGGTGCGACCTCGGGGGATACGGGCGGGGCGGCCATCGAAGCCTTCCGTGCGTCGAAGCGCGCCGATGTCGTAATCCTGTTTCCGGACGGGCGTGTCTCGGATGTGCAGCGGCGCATGATGACGACGCCGACGGAAGGCAATGTGCATGCCCTCGCCATCAAAGGCACGTTCGACGACTGCCAGAGCCTCGTCAAAGGCATGTTCAACGATCATGCGTTTCGCGATGGCGTGAAGCTCTCGGGCGTAAACTCGATCAACTGGGCTCGAATCGTGGCTCAGGTCACTTACTACTTTGTCGCTGCCGTAGCGCTTGGCGCACCCTATCGGAGCGTAATCCTGTCGGTTCCGACCGGGAATTTCGGCGACATCTTTGCCGGGTTCGTGGCCAAGAAAATGGGGCTTCCGATTGAGAAGCTCATTATCGCTTCCAACGAGAACGATATTCTGCCCCGCGCCCACGCGACCGGCATTTATGAAATGCGGGGCGTCGTGGCGACCTCCTCGCCATCGATGGACATTCAGATTTCCTCGAACTTCGAGCGCTATCTTTTCGAGGCGTCTCATCGCGATGCCGGCCTCGTCCGCTCACAGATGGCGGCGCTCGTGCAAGGAGGATTTCTCGGCCGCGGCCGCTTCGGAGAAGGAAGTGATAGAGGCCATTCTTGCGGTTCGCGCGCAGTCTCAATACACGATGGATCCCCACACCGCCTGCGGGCTCGTCGCAGGCCGGCGATACGAGGGCAAGACCGGAATTCCGCGCATCGTGCTCGCAACCGCGCATCCCGCAAAATTTCCCGATGCCATCGAGGCAGTCACAGGGGAAGAAGG
>CAZSNH010000152.1:980-6911 GCA_964607855.1 uncultured Hyphomicrobium sp.
ACCCCATCTGCCTAAGCGCTTATCTCATCTCTTGTCGGACCCCGAACGTTTCGACGTGCTTCCCGCGGACCTCAAGGCCGTTCAAGGCTTCGTGCGCTCGAAATCGCGTGCCGTCGGCGGAGGCGTCTCGTGAAGCCGGCTATTTCGACGCTCGCCAACGGTCTTAGAATAGTCACGCATACCATGCCCGGAATCGAGACGACCTCGCTCGGCGTGTGGGTAGGGGTTGGCGCGCGCCATGAAGAGCCAGTCGAACACGGAATTTCGCATATGCTCGAGCATATGGCGTTCAAAGGCACGAAGTCGCGTTCTGCTCAGAAGATTGCCGAGGAGATCGAGGAAGTGGGGGGCGAGTTGAACGCAACCACTGGCCTCGAGTCGACCGCTTACTTCGCGCGCGTTCTCAAAGGTGATGAGGCTGTCGCGCTCAACCTGCTTGCTGATATTCTTCAGGGATCGGTCTTTGCCGACGACGATCTCGAGCGCGAGAGGGAGGTCATTCTGCAGGAGCTTGCCGCAACGCGGGACAGCCCCGAGGAGCGCGTGTTTGACCTCGTTCACGATGCGGCATGGCCGGGCCAGCCGGTGGGTCGGCCAGTGCTTGGCAGCAAAGAGAGCATCAGGTCGATTTCAAAGAGCGACCTGCATCGTTTCCTAGAAAGGCGCTATCTTCCTGAAATCATGGTTATTTCTGCCGCAGGCGCTGTCCAGCACGAAAGCATGCTCCGCCACGCTGAGGCCCTATTCGGAGGGCTCAGTGGTTGTGGTGCCGGCACGGCCGAGTCCGCTCATTACGAGGGCGGAATTCGGTGGGATTCCAAAGCATTCGAGCAATGCCATTTCGTGCTCGGATTTGAGGGACCATCGTACCGGGAAGGGGGATTTTACGCGGCGCAGGTCTTGTCGGGACTGTTCGGCGGAGGAATGTCGTCCCGTTTGTTTCAGGAGGTCCGTGAACGGCGCGGTCTCTGCTACTCGATTTATTCATCGGCTTGGAGCTTGAACGATACAGGAATGATTGGCGTGCACGCTGCAACAAGCCCTCAATCCATGACCGAACTCATCGATGTGATAGGAGCTGAGGTGAGCCGCCTTGCCGAGGTGAAGCCTACGGCCGGCGAGCTCGTACGCTCACGAGCCCAGCTTAAGGCCGGTTTACTGATGAGCCTTGAAAGCTCTTCCGCACGCGCCGAGCAGATGGCCCGCCAGCTCCTCGTGCATGACCGCCTGATTCCCACCGAGGAATTGATCGCAAAGGTGGACGCAATCGACGCCGAGGCGGTGCAAGAGCTGGCAATTCGATTTATGGGCAACAAGCCCTCCGTGGCTGTTGTTGGCGCAGGCCGGCGCTCGGGCGATTACGCCCAGGCGGCGGAACGGTTACTGTCGAACTGAGAGTTGCAATCGCGCGATGGCGTTCTTGAGGTCCGGAACGGGTTCGGAGCACCTCTCGGTGATCGAGGGGGATGACATCACGCTGCGGCCGCCCCAGTTGTCGGATTATGCGCAGTGGGCCGAGTTGAGACAGCAGTCACGCGAGCATTTGCGCCCCTGGGAGCCACTGTGGCCCGACGACGATCTTGCAATGAGCGGGTTCAATCGGAGGATCAAGCATTATCACCGCGAAGCGCACGATGACCTCGGCTATGCGTTCCTCATTTTTCGCCGCCACGATGATCATTTGCTCGGCGGTGTTTCGCTTGCAAACGTGCGCCGAGGGGTTACGCAATGCGCGAACCTCGGGTATTGGCTGGGACTGCCATATGTGAGGCAGGGCTTCATGCGCCGCGCCGTGTCACTCGTTGCGGCCCACGCGTTCGATACGCTTAGACTGCATCGCCTCGAGGCGGCGACCCAACCTCATAATCATCCATCCATCTGCGTTCTCGAAGCCAACGGATTCCGGCGCGAGGGCTACGCAGCACGTTATCTTAAAATCAACGGCGTCTGGTCGGACCATATCCTTTTTGCCAGGCTTTCGGATGACCCCCCAGGACCGGAGGCCATCCGCCGATGACGACAAACCGGGACAGTTCCGGAAACGTCAAGGGGCTGCGACTGGTCCTCGCGGCAGCGTTTGCTCTACTTGCCGGCGTTCTGCTTCCGGGCAGCGCTTTCGCATTGAAGCCCATCGTGGTCGACCCCGATCAGGACCGGATCGAGATCACCCGGCTCGGCGACCTCTACGAGGGGCGCGGCGATAGCATCCAACTCGAAACGGCGCCCGGCGCCGACGGAGCCACGGGGCGCATGTCGGTCAGTGCCATCACGCCCGGGACCAATCCCAACTGGATTGTCTTCGCGCTCACCAACACAGGGGACCGGCCGATTGAGCGCTGGCTCACCGCCGACCGCTACAATGTCATCGGGTCGGGGGCCATTTGGCCGGATCTCGATGCTCGCCGCATCGAAAGCGTGACGCCCTCGATCGGCTTTATTCCCGAGCGTATCGAGAGCGAGAAGGCCGACATTTTCCGAGTTACACTTGAGCCGGGACAGACAATTACTTATGTCGCCGAGCTCACATCCGACCGCTTTGCGCGCCTATACCTCTGGAAACCACTGGAGTACGAGCTCAAGGTCCGCGAGCTTCAATTATTCAACGGGATCATGCTGGGCCTCACCGGTCTGCTCGCTACATTCCTGACGGCGATCTTCGCTGCCAATCACAAGTTGATCTTCCCGGCTGCCGCGCTCGTTGCGTGGTGCGCGCTCGCTTTGCTTTGCGTCGACTTCGGCTTCTTCCACAAACTTTTTCAGCTTCGTGCCGAGGACAACGCCATCTACCGCGCTGCGACTGAAGCGGCACTCGCCGCAAGCCTCGTGATTTTTCTCCATGTATTTCTGCGCCTGGCCCTCTGGCACGGGCTTGTGCGGATGTTGATCGGTGTGTGGATGTTGGCGCAATTGGCGCTTATCGCCATCGCCGTGCTTGATCCCCGCCTCGCTTCGACGTTTGCGCGGACATCGTTTGTCGCTATTGGCGCCGTCGGCGCCTTCCTCACTCTCTTCCTCGCTTTTCGCGGTCAGGACCGCGCTTTGAGCCTCATCCCGACGTGGCTTCTATTTTGTGTTTGGGTGTTCGGCGCTGCCATTACGGTTACAGGCAAGATTTCCGGGGATGTCGTGGCGTCAGGCCTTGTCGCCGGGCTCGTGCTCATTCTGCTTTCGATCGGTTTTACCGTCACGCAGTTCGCGTTTCGCACGCTCGATGCCGGATACGGTGCCACGCCATCGGAGCTTCAGCAGCGCTCACTTGCCATTGATGGCGCGGGCGCAGCGGTATGGGAGTGGAGCGCGCGTCGCGACGAGGTTCGAGTAAGTCACAATGTCGAGGCCGCTCTTGGCCTCTCTCCGGGCGAGCTATCGGTTAAGACGGAAGACTTCACCAAACATTTACATCCTGCAGACCGGGAAAAGTTCAAGCTCGTGATGTGGTCCATGCAAGAGCGCAACGGCGGCAGGATCCGGGCCGACTTCAGGTTGCGCCACGCCGACAACAGTTATCGCTGGTTCGAGATCGACGCGGCCAGCATCTCGAGTTCCGATGGCCGCACGCCAAAGTGTATGGGTCTGATGCGCGACGTGACCGATGCTAAGCGTGCCCACGAACGGCTGATGCATGATGCCGTACACGACAGCCTGACCGGCCTTCCCAACCGGGAATTGTTTCTCGATCGCCTCAATACCGCGATGCTGCGCGCTAAATCGGAAACACAGATCCGCCCGACTTTGTTCCTCATCGACATCGACAAGTTCAAGAGCATCAACGCGTCTTTCGGCTTGATCGTCGGCGATAGCCTGTTGCTCACAGCGGCACGGCGACTGCAGCGCCATGTCGGACCCCAGGATACGTTGGCGCGTCTCGGTGGTGACAAATTCGCCCTCTTGTTCCCTGCCGAGCAGCCTCCGCAGGAGCTCGCCTCACTTGCTGAGCGCATCCGCCGCTCGCTTCGCTCACCTGTGCAGATTGCGGGGCAGGAAATCATCCTCACCGGTTCGGTGGGGGTCGCAGTCTTCGATGGTCAGGAGGAGCAACCACACGATTTGTTGAAAGAGGCTGAAATCGCCGTCCATCGTGCCAAGCAGGGCGGGGCTGACAGAATCGAAATTTTCCGCCCCGAGATGCGCAGCGAACGCGATGATCGTGTGGCACTTGAGAGCGATCTCAGAAAGGCCATCGAGAAAAACCAGCTCAAGGTTTTCTACCAGCCGATCATCTATCTCCCGACGGAAGAGCTCGCAGGCTTTGAGGCGCTGGTGCGATGGGAGCATCCGAAACTAGGTCTGCTCAATCCCTCGACTTTCATACCGATTGCCGAGGAGTCCGATCTCATTGTCAAATTAGGCTCGCACGTCCTCATGCGGGCCGCTCGCGACTCGGCTGTATGGCAACGCGAACTCCCGCGCCCGGATCGGCCGCTTTTCGTCAGTATTAATATTTCGAGCCGGCAGCTTTTCCGGCCCGATCTCATCCAGGAGATCCGCCATATTCTGGGGCGCAACCTCGTGCCGAAGGGAACTCTCCACCTCGAGATTACGGAAAGCCTCGTGATGGAAAATCCCGAGAAAGCGATCGAGATTCTTGAATGGCTGCGCAGCGCGGGCGCCGACGTCGCTCTCGACGATTTCGGAACAGGCTATTCCTCGCTCGCCTATCTGCACCGGCTGCCCTTTGATACGATCAAGATTGATCGCTCGCTGGTGCGGGCCGAAGGCGGCCCCGAGGGCTCGGGGGTCCTCATCATGAGGGCGATCCTGGCGCTTGCCCACGAGCTCGGCAAGAAGGTTGTGGCCGAAGGCGTCGAACGGCAGGAGGAAGCGGGCATTCTTCGCGGCATGGGCTGCGGAGATGCGCAAGGCTTCTATTATGGTGAGCCGATTCCCGATAAGGACGTCGTCGATCTCCTGCGGCTCGTGAAAAAATCAGAGCGTAAGCTTCAGCCGAGAGGTCTGTTCCGGGCCAAGAGGAAGAAAACCCCCGATGAGATTGCGGCACAGGCTGCCATCGCGAAGCCCGAGGCGGCGGGCGGTCATGAGGCGGCCAACCAGGCCGCTGTTGGTGCAGGCGCTCCACCACCGATGATCGGGCCGTCAACGCCGCCGCCACTGCGCGCCGGGGCAAAGCCGCGGCGCGACAAACAGCCAATCGGCACCGTTATGGAAAATAGCAAGGTGCGAATGCGGACCCGGCCGGCACAGAAGCCAGCAGCAGCCAAATTGAGCGAATTCAAACGCGCTCTTCCAATGCAGATGAGACCATCCACACAACCGCCGCCTCCTCTGCCGCCGGTTTCCATGGCATCACCTGCGCCGGTTGGCCCCCCCTCGGCGGCGTTGCGTCCTGCCACGGCTATGCCACCGGTCCAGCCTCCGCCAGATCCCGCAGTGCGGCCAGCGCCAGAAGCGGCCGTCGTGGCAACGAACGAAGCTTCAGTGACCGCGGCAGCCTCCCATTCAGCAGTACCCCCGCCGGTATCGCCGCCGCGTGCCGAGCCACCGGATCTACCGAGAATTTTGCAATCACCGCTTCCGGCCTTTCCGAATGGGCCGTCCAAAGTTGAGAAAACATCTGTTCCTCCCGTCCGGCGCAGTCCCAATTTCTCAATGCCGCCGCCAGTGCCGGCGCCCGATCCGTTGCAGTCTTTGAATGTTGCGAGCCTTCCTCCGGCAATTGCCGCAAGCCTTGCACGGCTCGCAGGTGCCAGTGGGACCGTTCCGCCAGCCACTCAACGTCGCCTGTCCTCACACGATTTGGCACGCGATGATGCCGATCGACATTCAACGGCTGAGCCGGTGACCGACGGTCCGCCGGCTGGCCCCGCAGCAGAGCGCAAATAAGTTCTTGCCGGTGATCGGGTTTGCACGGCGCGGGAGCTAGAGCAGATTCCCATCATACGCGATCGTAGCCTGCAGCGGCGAAGAAGTTCG
>CAZSNH010000153.1:0-6821 GCA_964607855.1 uncultured Hyphomicrobium sp.
GACTGGCGCTCCAGCTGAGGCGCTATCTCGGCCGGATTGTTGACCTTGCGCGAGCGGCCATCGAATGAAGCGCCCTGCTCGATAGAAAGATACTGGCTGTGAATGTCGCCCTCGACCTCGGCACTGGCGTGGAGCACGACCTTGGTGCCGAGTATGGCGCCGTTGACGCGGCCGTAAACGTTGACGGTATCGGCGGCAATGGCTCCCTGGATCTGGGCCTCGCTGCCCACTTCCAGTGTCCGGCTATGTAGGTCGGCCTGAATATTTCCATTCACCCTCAGCGAGCCCTTGCACCGGATGGTGATCGTTTGGCCTTCGATCGTGAGATCATTGCCGATGACGGACTCGGGTTGAACGGGTGTGCTGCCGAACTGTGCGGAGTGAACCTGGCTGGTTCGCTCGTTGCGCCGGAACTGGGGCATTGCGACTTCTGCTGCTGGCTGGGATGGCGTGGAATCGGGTTTACGACTGAATACCATTTTACACTCCCTCACGAACATGATCCGGAAGCCAACGAGCGCCGCAGAAATGGTCGAATTATGTCGCGCGGAGCATCATTTTTTTTCTGTGTGAGGGAATAATTTCGAAGCGCTACGAAAGCCGTTCGGGGAGGAATGGGTTTGTGGGCTTAGCGCCAGCGAAACGGATCGCTACACCGGCAAGCGACAGTTCTCTAGACGCGCCGTACGAAGCTGTCGACGACGCGCTTTCGGCCCGCGGTGTCGAAATCGATCGTGAGCTTGTTGCCGTCGACGACGGCAACGGTTCCGCGGCCAAATTTCTGGTGCAGCACCCGTGCGCCTGCTTCGAAGCCCGCTCCGCTCGCCGTCGATGAAGCAATAAGCTCGCCCTCGATCAACGGTGGGGGACGGCGGTGAAGTTCCGATGTGCGCGCGCGTTCGAACGTCTGTTTCTGGGCACGCTGCCATCCGGGCGTGTCATAGCTCGATTTGAATGGAGTTTCGTCGTCGAAGCGGCTCTTGCCGTATGGATTGGCGCCGAAGCGGGTGTGGAAATTGGCATAGGCGCCGCCGAAGGGGCTGCGCACTTCCGCAATTTCGACGTGTGCCTCCGGCAATTCATCGACAAAACGTGAGGGCGATGCGCTTTGGTAGAGGCCGTGAGTTCGCCGGTTCTGCGCAAACGAAATTTTGGCGCGTCGCTTGGCACGGGTGAGGCCGACGTAGGCCAAGCGCCGCTCCTCCTCGAGGCCGGCCTGTCCGCTTTCATCGAGCGAGCGCTGATGCGGAAAGAGCCCTTCCTCCCAGCCTGTCAAATAGACGGTTTCGAATTCAAGCCCTTTCGCCGCGTGCAGGGTCATCAATGAAATGCGATCGCCTTCGTCTGCATTGTCGGCATCCATGACGAGGGACACGTGCTCGAGGAAACCGGCTAAGGAATCGAACTGGTGCATGAAGCGGATCAATTCCTTGAGGTTCTCGAGGCGCGATTGAGCCTGCGGGCTCTTGTCGGCCTGCCACATTGCCGTGTAGCCCGTTTCGTCAAGAATGAGTTCGGCAAGTTCTGTGTGCGGCAGGCTGCTTGCCTGCGCACGCCAGCGCTCGAATGATCTGACAAGGTCGGAAAGCGACTTTCGGGCCTTACCGGAGAGTTCTTCGGTCTCGATGATCAGTTGAGCGGCGTGGAAGAGGGGGAGTGCACGCGCCCGGGCAAGCGCGTGAACACGCTCGACCGACGTCTCACCCAGGCCGCGCTTCGGAACATTGATGATGCGCTCGAACTTCAAGTCGTTCGAAGGATTGACGACAACCTCGAGATAGGCAACCGCATCGCGTATTTCCGCCCGCTCATAGAAACGCGGACCACCGATGACCCGATAGGGTAGGCCCGTCGTGATAAAGCGATCTTCGAGGACGCGCATCTGAAACGAGGCGCGGACCAGAATGGCGATCTCATTTAAGGCGTGCCCGGCCCGGCGCAGGCCCTCGATATCGTCGACTATGATGCGCGCTTCTTCTTCATCGTCCCAAACGCCTGTCACCGTCACTTTGGTGCCGTCATGATCCTCGGTGAAGAGCGTCTTGCCGAGCCGGCCCTTGTTGTGGGTGATGAGACCCGAAGCGGCAGCGAGTATGTGGCCCGTCGAACGATAGTTGCGCTCCAAGCGAATGATGGTGGCGCCGGGAAAATCCTTCTCGAAACGCAGGATGTTATCGACCTCGGCACCGCGCCAGCCGTAGATAGACTGATCATCGTCGCCGACGCAGCAGAGGTTTGGCGAGCCCTGCGCTAGCAGACGCAGCCATAGATACTGGGCAATGTTGGTATCCTGATACTCGTCGACGAGAATGTATTTGAATCGCCGCTGGTAATCCGCGAGCACGTCGGCATGCGTCAAAAAAAGGCGCAGACATTCAAGAAGTAAATCACCGAAGTCGACGGCATTGAGCTCCTTCAGTCGCGCCTGATAGGCCGAATAGAGCTTGATGCCCTTGCCCGCTGCGAAGCTTGCGCCTTCCCCGGGGGGAACCTTGTCGGGAGTTAGTCCGCGGTTTTTCCAGTCGTCGATCATGGCCGCAAGCTGCCTAGCGGGCCAGCGCTCCTTGTCCAGCCCCTCGGCCTCGATGACCTGTTTCAGGAGGCGGATCTGATCGTCGGTATCGACGATCGTGAACCCGGCCTTGAGGCCGGCGAGTTCAGCATGGCGGCGCAGAATCTTCACGCCGATCGAATGGAATGTCCCGAGCCAGGGCATGCCTTCGACTGAGCCGCCGACGAAGGCGCCAACGCGTTCCTTCATCTCGCGCGCCGCCTTGTTCGTGAACGTGACGGCAAGGATCTGCGATGGATAGGCCCGCCCCGTGGCGAGGATGTGTGCAATCCTCGTCGTCAGAACGCGTGTCTTGCCGGTTCCCGCGCCGGCAAGGACGAGCACCGGACCATCAAGGGTCTCGACGGCTATCCGCTGTTCGGGATTAAGGCCCTCGAAATAGGGAGGCGCTGCTGCCCGCAAAGCCCGCTTCGAGAGTGGGATGCGCTCATGCGCCCGCGCGGGTGCCTCGGGCAAATCGAATGGCGGATCTTCGGGCGCGCCGGAAGGAGTGCGTCCTTGCCCGGCGTTCCTGGAATGTTTAGGGGCTATGGACATGTGCAGGAACTATATTACCTCACACGCATCGGCAATCAGCAAGCTCAAGTTCCCACACCGGAAAGCGAGGTATAGGCCTTTGTTCTCAACACTTTCCTGGCTGTCGCCATTCCATTGCGATTGCTCGCAAAAAGCACGCAATTCGACTACACACTTGAACACGGGAATAGGTTAGTGTGCGCCGCTCGGGCGGCGCACATTCGGAAGCAGTATGAACAACGTTTTACTTTACATTGGCGGTTTCTTGGTAGCCGTTCTGGCGGCGTTGTTTGCGATACCACACTTCATCGACTGGAACAGCTATCGCGGCCTGTTCGAGGCCGAAGCGAGTCGTGCCGTAGGAACCGATGTTCGGGTCGGCGGGGAAGTCAGCGTGCGCTTTTTGCCCACGCCCTATGTCCGGTTCGAAAAAATTCGCATCGGCGAAGTCGATACCGAATCCGGCGAGCCGCTTTTCCGCACCGATAGTTTCAAAATGTGGATCGCGGTGCCGCCTCTCCTGCGTGGCGTAATCGAAGCCGACGAGGTGGAGTTGAGGCGTCCGGTGCTGAAGCTCGGCTCCGATGCAAACGGGCAAGTTAGCTGGAGCATGCTGCGGCCATCTCCAAGCGAGCTCACCTTTATTCCCGCGGGCGTTGCTCTCAAAGCTGTTCATCTTGTCAACGGCGTCATCAGTCTAAACGATCCAAAAGGCACCGAAATCGCTCGCATCGACAAGATCAACGGTGAACTCAATGCTGAAGACCTGCGCGGCCCCTTCAAGTTCAAGGGGTTGGCGAATTGGGAGGGCGCCGAGCGTGAGATTCGCTTTGCATCCGCGCCCCCCGAGGCCAATGGCGATGTGCGGTTCAAGACCACCGTCATCGTCCCGGAGAACCAGAATACCTACGTGCTCGACGCCCGGGTTTCCAACCTGGGCACGAAACCCAAGGTCGTTGGTGAGCTCACTTCAAAACAGTTCCTTTCCAATCTACTCGGAAAAGCACCGGGGTCCGGGGATGCTGCCGGCAAATCGGCCGCCAAGAGCGCAGGTGAAACCGTTTTGGGCACAATGGAAATGCGTGGCAACGTGACGGGGGACGCGACCGGCTTCAAGATCGCCGATGTCGCGGTCACCATTGAACAAGGCGGGCCGCCGCAGATCATCACAGGGCACGCGACGATGTCGTGGTCCGAAAAAGTCCGCATCGACGCCGGCCTCGGCGCGAAGTGGCTGGATTTCGACCGCAAGGGCTCAGGGTCGGCGTCGCTTGTTCCGGCCATTGTTGTGGGTTCGCTGCTAGATACGCTCGTTGGCGCGCTGCCGAGCGAAGCAGAGACCAACTTGGCGCTTAAGTTCGATCAGGTCAGTCTCGGAGGCGATTCGCTCGGAGACGTCACGTTGACGGTCGAGCGTGCGGGCGGAGCTCTGCAGCTTCGCGAATTGCGCGCCCGTGTCCCCGGCAGCGGGACGCTGGCACTGGACGGCCTAATCAATCCCGCACCCAAGGAAGGCGATCCCAAGTTCAGCGGTATGCTCTCGCTCAGCGGTCAACACATGATGCGCTTCCTCGCTTGGGCCTTCAGGAAGCCCGGCATGCTCGAGGGTCGGGGAGATGCCCCATACGCAGTGAGTGGGCGGCTGCAATTCAGTGACAAGAGCATCGAGCTTTCCAACGCGACGGCCGACATCGGCGATATGCCGCTCAGAGGCCAGGTGCGGCTCGACCTCGGCGAGAAAAGTCGCTTTGGTCTTTCGGTCGAAGGCGAGAAGATAGATATCGGACCGTTCCTGCCCGGGAGTCTTGGGCTTCGCGCACTCGATGTTCTGAAGCCGGACCCCGGCGAAAAGGGGGCTGCGGCGGAAGACATCAAAACGTCTTTCTACGATCCCAGCCGCGCCGATCTCGGGTTGCGCGTGAAAGTCAAGTCGCTGATTGATGGCGATCGCGTTCTGCGCGATGTCGATTTGGATGTTGCAATGTCCGGCAACACGCTTTCGGTGACGTCTCTGAAGTTCAAAACCGATGACGGTCTCGATCTCGACACAGAAGGCACCATCGAGAACGCGCGCGACCTCCCGAGGGGGGTGCTCAAAGGTCTCGTTGCCGCGAACTCGGTTGCGGCTGCGCGGACACTTCTTAAGCTTCTCGATGTGCCCGAGCCAGATGGAGTGATACCCGCCCGCCTTGCGACCATCGCGCCGTTCCGCTTGGCCGGAACAGCTTCGGTGGGTGAGCGCACGGACAAGGCCCTCGATCTCAAAGCAGACGGCGTAGCACATGGCGGGCGATTGGCTGTCAATGTGCGCCTGGACGGCGGCGTGAGTGGGTGGCGAAAGGCTCCGGCTGACATACTTGCCGTATTGGATGGCCCGAATACCATCGACGTTCTTGCTGGAATTGTGGGCCCAGCACGAGAGACGGCAGAGGCTGGCACGCCACAGAAAGCACCACGCTCGGCCTACTTGCGTGCTGTCGGAGTTCCGGACCACGGGCTGCTTTCGGCTGCAGCTCTTAAAGGTCCAACCGAAATGGCGGATTACTCGGGGCAAATTATCGTGAAAGAGCCGGGTGCCGCAGCAACTGGGACGCTGAAGATTGCCGCGCGTGATGCTCGAGAGCTTCTCTCAATTGCGGGTCTCAAGCTTCCGGAAGGCGCTCGCGGCGTGCCGATTGAGGGATTAGCCGACGTATCCTATTCGGCTGGCACTTTCTCACTTGCCGCCAGGGAGATGACGGTAGCCGGGAGTAAGATCGGGGGCACCCTCTCCCTTTCCGAAGAGACCGGAAAACCGGTCGAGATGGCGGCCAATATCGAACTTGACAAGGCTGTCGTACCGCGACTGTTGCGGCCGCTGCTCGCTGCGCCCGCGAAGCCCGGCGAAGCGCAACTCGCGAGTGCAGTTCTCACTCCGGGTCTGTGGCCAGAAGAGATGTTTGATTTGTCCTTCCTCGAGCACCTCAACGGAACGATCAAAGCCAAGATCCAAAGTTTGGCGCTCCAAGATGGGCTCACGATCAGCAACGCTTTACTCAATGTGATGCTGCGCCCAGGGCGCGTCGAGGTTGCCTCGCTTGAGGGCGAAGCATTGGGCGGCACGCTCACATCAAGCATGACTTTCGATAAGGGAGCCGCGGGTGTCGATCTTAAGGGCAAGCTCGTGATCTCGGTCGGAAAAGGTGAGCAAGCCTCTGCCGACGCGGGGAAGGCGAGCGAGGCTCTCTCCTCCTCCCTGACACTCGATTTCTCCGGCCGAGCGCTTAGTCCGGCCGCCTTAATGGTCGATCTCAAAGGTCAGGGTGAGATTGCCCTTGGCAACGTCACGCTGACTGGTATGGGACCGGCGCCGGTTTCCGAAACGGTCGCACTGGCTCTTGCAGGGCAAGGCCCCACGGGAGGAGAACCGCTCGTCGAGGCCCTTAAACAGGCGCTGAAGAAACGTCAGATGCGGCCCGGCGCAATCACGCTCCCGGTAGCGATTGCCGACGGCGCTATGAAACTTGAGAAGATCACCATCGAGACGGAAGAAGGGCGCAGTACATTTGAAACTGCTGTCGAGCTCGCAACTATGAAGGTTGATAGTGAATGGAAGGTGGAAGCCAGAGTGAAACCGGCTGCCGGAAGCGCGGAACCGCCAAAGCCGCTTCTACCGGCGGTTTCCGTGGTCTACCCGGGCTCGCTCGCTGGGCTCGGGACCATTGAACCCGTTATTGACGCCGCCGCCCTCGAG
>CAZSNH010000154.1:0-6818 GCA_964607855.1 uncultured Hyphomicrobium sp.
ACATGATATAGGAGAGGATCGCACCCGAAGAGCCGACGAGAGCGCCCGTGATGATGAGGGCAACGTTTCCGAGCGTGAAACCGATGCCCGCGGCTGCCCATCCCGAATAGGAGTTCAGCATCGAGACGACGACGGGCATGTCGGCGCCACCGATGGGAATGATGATGAGTACGCCGAAGATCAGCGCCACGACCGTGATCGCCCAGAACAGCCAGCCCGAGCCCCCTGACATACAGAACTGATAAATGAGCCAGATGAGGCCCAGGAACAGGGCAAGATTGACCATGTGGCGCAGCGGCAGAATGATCGGCTTGCCCGACATTTTGCCGGAGAGCTTGGCAAATGCGATCACCGATCCTGTGAACGTAATCGCACCAATGGCGACACCGAGAGCCATTTCGAGAAGACTCGCTGCCGCGATATCGCCTGGCGTGCCAATTCCGAAAGCTTCTGGCGAGTAGAGCGCGCCGGCTGCCACGAAGACGGCCGCCAGACCAACGAGCGAGTGGAAGGCCGCCACGAGCTCGGGCATCTGCGTCATCGGTATCTCGCGAGCGATCTTTGCGCCCAAGAAGCCGCCGGCACCGAGGCCCGCCCCAATCAGGATCCAGGTTAGAGCCGAATCGGAGGCACCGAGCTGACCCAACGTGGTCAGTACGGCGATCGCCATGCCGATCATGCCGAACATGTTGCCCTTGCGCGAGGTCTCGGGGTGCGAAAGGCCGCGCAGCGCGAGGATGAAGAGGACGCCCGAAACGAGATAAAGAAGGGCTACAAGATTGGGTGTCAGTTCAGGAAGAAAACCCGTCACTTCTTGGCATCCTTCTTTTTATACATCGCAAGCATGCGTGCCGTGACCAGAAAACCGCCGAAAATGTTGACGCTCGCCATCGCGAGCGCGAGAAAGCCGAAGATCTTGGCGAGAATGCTACCCTCAGCGACGAGCGAGACGCCAACTGCGAGGAGGGCGCCCACTACGATCACCGATGAGATCGCGTTGGTGACCGACATGAGCGGCGTATGGAGGGCTGGCGTCACGCTCCACACAACGTAATAGCCAACGAAGATGGCCATCACGAAAACCATCAAGCGATAGATCGAGGGGTCAACTGTGCCCCCCGCCGTATCTCCCGCAAGTGCGCCGCCCGACAGGGCCATGAGAAAGGCCAAGCCTCCCACTATCCCGTTCTTCGACATCATATTCGCCCCCCTTTAAGCGGATGGAGCCGTGAGGCTCGGGTGAACGATCTTTCCGTCCTTGGCGACGAGCGTGCCTTTAATGATCTCGTCGTTCCAATCGATCTTGAGAGCCTTTTCCTTCTTGTCGATCATGAGATCGACGAAGGACAACAGGTTTCGCGCGTAGAGGCCGGACGCGTTGACGGGCAAGGCGCACGCGAGGTTCACGGCGCCGACTACTTTGACGCCGTTCACCTCCACCGTTTTGTCAGCCTCGGTGACTTCCGTGTTCCCGCCGCGCTCGGCTGCAAGATCCATGATGACCGAGCCCGGCTTCATGCCTTCGATCATGGCGCGCGAAATGAGCTTGGGCGCCGGTCTTCCCGGGATGAGGGCAGTCGTGATTACGATATCCTGACCCTTGATGTGGCTCGCGATCAATTCGGCCTGCTTCTTCTGGTACTCCGCCGACATCGGCTTGGCGTAGCCGGCCGCCGTCTGCGCCTGTTTGAACTCGTCATCCTCTACCGCTATGAACTTGGCACCCAACGACTGCACCTGCTCTTTGGTCGCCGGGCGAACATCCGTAGCCGTGACGATAGCGCCGAGCCGGCGTGCGGTTGCAATGGCCTGCAGGCCGGCAACGCCAACACCCATGACGAAGACCTTAGCGGCGGGGACAGTGCCGGCCGGCGTCATCATCATGGGAAGCGCCTGTCCGAAGAGAGCCGCGCCATCGATCACCGCCTTGTAGCCCGCGAGGTTTGCCTGGCTTGAAAGCACGTCCATCGACTGGGCCCGCGTCGTGCGCGGCATGAATTCCATCGCAAAGAGTGAGGCGTTGCTCGCCGCTGCCGCCTCGAGTGCCGACCTCTCGCCATAAGGATCGAGAATCGACACTACAATGGCGCCCGGTTTCAGAGCCTTGAGTTCCTCGGGGGATGGTCTTCGCACTTTGAGAAGAACGTCGGCGCCGCTGAGCGCGTCAGCGGCCGAGGCGACGATGTCCGCGCCTTGCGCCTTCAGCGCTTCATCGGTGAAGCGGGAACGCAAACCGGCGCCTGACTGAACTTTGACGCTGCAGCCGGACTGAACGAGTTTCTTGACGGTCTCGGGCGATACGGCTGAGCGAGGCTCATCCGGGCCTTCCGCAGTGACGGCAATGTGGATCATGAACCCTACTCACATCGAGGGCCCGACAGCGGGCAGAGGGAGCGGTGGAATGGCGGTCCGAACATCTCCGGACCCGCCAGCCCGTGGGTGATGAGTGCTGGTCCCCTTGGGCTCCGCCTTAAACGAGGAAGTACTTCATGCCGAGCAGAAGCACGGCGAGGAACGCGATTGTTATCGTTGTGAGGCGCAGGAAGCCTTTGTAGGTGCGCGTGTGTTCTGAATAATCCATATTGGGGTTGCCACCCGACGTGTCGACGCCCATTGATCTTGTCCTCCCGTGAACGTGAATAAATGTTGGCCGATGGAGGGTTGGTAGCTTAACCGCTCTTACGCTTCAAGGCCCGGACGGCCGCATCCCCCTAAGTGACGACCCAAAATGTAGCGGAAACCGGATTTGCGCTACCTATCCCGGCCTCATTACCGGCAAAAAGGAATGTCAGGAGCGCTATTGGGAGTGCCGCCGAGGCCCTAAAAAAATAGGCTGGTTTGAAAAGCTTGGGCCAGTCACACCCGCTGCGGCGCAGAGCTACGGCCCCGGTCACGGGCGAGGGAGATCGACATGGCTATTGGGGGACGAGGGCTAACCCTTTTTGTGAAGCAGGTACTTACTGCATTTTTTGTCGCGGCCCCTACCTTTACGGCCGCCGCATTGGACGAAAAGCCTGCCGATTGGGATAGCCTCAAGGCCTGCGAGAAGGAATTGTGTGAACTCATCCTTTCGCCGAAACCTGAGGGTAAAGACCTCAAGTGCACGCTAGCCAAGACTTGGGCCAAAAAGAGCCTCAAGAAAGGCGAAAGCAAAATGGTGAAGTGGGGCTTCGGCGATGCCCGCTGCCTTGTTGATCTCAAAGTCGAGCGCGACGGCCTCGTCAGTGCCCTCACCCAACCCGCCTACGCGCTCGAGGTCCCCGAGCACAATGTCGACTGTGAGGTGGAGCGCGAAGGTGAGGTGCAGAAGGTCAAGGCCAAGCTCGCCCCGCGCATCGAATTCAAGAGGGGGCGTGCCGACAAGGTCTGGATCAACTTGAAGGACATCGACGGACCTTCAGCCATCAGTACGACCATTTGGGCGGCTGCCAACCTCGAAGACAGCCTTGGCATCTTTCACAAGAGCATGATCAAATCGATCAACAAGTTCGTCCACAAGCAGTGCGCTGAACGTTACGGACCGAATGCCAAGGTCGAGGAGGCCAACGCCAAAGTGCAATCCGCCAATAAGGGAGCTAAAAAGAAGCCCGTAAAAGCCGCGACGGCCTCCCACTCCGCAAATGCCCCGACTGACAAGGTTGAGACCGCGCCCGCAGAACCTGCCAACACCGTTAAGGATGCAGCGGCAAAATGAGTCCAGCGGCTAGGCATCTCATTACACTTTGCCTATTGGCTGCCGCTACACTTCCATTCCCCCGTCCCAATACGGCGAAAGCGCTCGAGACTGCGGCCGCGGAAAATGCGTCACCAGAACACTCCGAGGATTGCTTCTGGCAACTGGAAAATGGAAAGAATAGCGAAATCGCCTGCACCTTTCCGATGCTGCTCACCAGGGACGAAAGGGCCGATCTCCAGCGCATCACACGTCAATACCTGCAAGACGTGACCTGCCGGCTCGATGTGCGGATAGCGCGCGAGGCTGTTGATCAGGCCATCAGCGCCCGCGACCACGTCTTTCAATCTCCTGAGCAGCCCGTCACTTGCACCGTGACCACCAAATCAAGCACCTTCGACATCAAGGCGACATTCGCTCCCCGCGTCGTCTTCAAGAACGATATCGCGATTGACGCTTCGCCGGGACTTGCCAATGTCACGGGTGTCAGCCGCATCCTGTCGTGGCCGGTGGAGCAATACGTCAATCGCGGTCCGGGTATGCGATCATCCATGCTGCAGATCGTCAACGCCTACCGCAAGTACGCACGCGAAAAGAAACAGCAGGCTGGCGTGCAGTAGGCAATAGAAAGCCACTTTGCGGTCAGTGTGCCACAGTGCGATATCCGCGCGAGGGCATCTTGCCGCCGACCGGCAAGGCATCCGGGCTATGGCCGTCGGGCAAACCGCGCTCATCGATGAATGCCAAACGGATCATGTTTGTTGCCCCTGGCGAACCCAAGGGCACACCGCAGGTAATGACCACGCCATCGCCGGGGCGAATGTAGCCTTCGTCGAAGGCAATCCTGCACGCCTTGCGCACCATGTCAGAGAGATCCTCGGGATCGCTCGTGAGAACCGTTTGGATCCCCCATACGAGCGACAGCCGCTGCGCCGTCTCGCTGACCGGCGTGAGGCCGATAACGGGCAGGTTCGGACGTTCGCGCGCAACGCGGAGTGCCGTCGAGCCCGTTGCCGTGTAGCAGAGGATCGCCGACACTTTGACGGTGCTGGCAATCTTGTGTGCCGCCGCGGCGATCGCGTCGGCACCCGTCGGCTGCGGAGTAAGCTCCATCGAATGCACATAGGCGTCGTAGGACGGGTCCGCTTCGACCTGAATGGCAATCCGGTCCATGACCTCGATCGCTTCGATCGGAAACTGGCCAACCGCCGACTCGGCGGAGAGCATCACTGCGTCTGCGCCATCGAACACGGCTCCCGCCACATCCGAGACTTCGGCGCGTGTTGGCACGGGCGACGAGATCATGCTTTCCAGCATCTGGGTGGCAACAACGACGGGCTTGCCGGCGGCACGCGCCTTTCGCGTGATTTGCTTCTGCAGCCCGGGAACTCGTTCGACAGGCAATTCCACACCGAGATCACCGCGGGCGACCATGAATGCATCGCCCGAATTGATGATGGCGTCGAGATCCTCGATCGCCGCCGGACGCTCGATTTTGGCAAGAAGCCCGGCACGCCCATTGATCATGCGCTTCGTTTCGATGATGTCCTCGTGGCGCTGCACGAACGAGAGCGCAATCCAATCGGCCCCCAATCGGAGCGCGCAATCGAGATCCTCGCGATCCTTCTCGGTCAATGGACCAATGGGAAGCACGGTGTCGGGCAGGCTCACGCCCTTCCGGCTCGAAAGCGCGCCGCCGGTGACGACCTCGGCCTCAATCCTTGATTTGTCCGACGCAACGACGCGCATTCTGATTTTGCCGTCGTCGAGGAGGATGGCATCGCCCGGCTTCACGGCTTCGAAAATTTGGGGATGGGGCAAGAATACCCGGTCGGACGAGCCTGGCGCTTCCGAGCAATCGAAGCGAAATAAGGAGCGCTCATTGACAAAAACGCGCCCGCCGCTGAACTCACCCAAACGGAACTTCGGTCCTTGAAGGTCGAAAAGAACTCCGATGGGATGACGATGCTTAAGCGACACCGCACGCACGATCTCATGCAATGCTTTCGCATTGGCGTGTGTGGCGTGGCTCATGTTGATCCTGAATACATCGACGCCGGCAATCGCGAGGCGTTCAATCATTTCTGGCGATGACGATGCGGGTCCCAACGTCGCTACGATCTTAACCCGCCGGTGACGTCTCATTGCTGTTCCTTCTTGCCCCCGTCTTCAGGGTCGGTCAGGCGAATGGTCCATTCATCTGCTTCGCCGGTGTCGACCTCGAAAAACCCGGTGCGCTTATAGCCGCGTTTGATGCAATCCTGAACCCCCCGGATGGCATACGATTTCTCGGCCGTACACATATAGTTTTGTCCCGCCCATTCCCCGCCCCGGTCGTAATCGACGGCATGCACATAAATATAGCGGCTTGGCACGGCGCCCTTGAGAAGAGTTTCGCACGTTTGCGAAGCGATGTTCCACCAGCCTTCCGTCGCCCAGCCGTTGGCGTCCTGATAACCAATCGAAACGCCAACTCGGCCAGGAGTCGAGTTGCAGAGCTTGAGATCGGCTCTGGCCGGCCCGGCAAGGCCCGTAAGAACGAGAACAGCAATGCTGGCCGCTACTCTAATACGGCTGTTCGAGGTCCGTGTGCTCATGTCTGGGTTGGACTGTCTTGGCGCTCGGTTCTTCGGCTCATGACGATTTCAAGGAGGAAAGCGGCGGCAATTGGGATGGAAGTCTGGCAACTCCCTGACAAACCGATTTGGTTGCATGAGAGATCAGAGCCATCCCGTCAAGATGCGAATGACGGGCCCTTAGCCTGGAAGCGGATCTTCGCTATAGTTTGCGCATGCAATCCAAAGTTTTTCCCCTCTCCGAGACGTTAATCGAAGCCCTTGAGGCACCCGCTGTATCGGTGATCGCAGGGCGTGCGGCATCGGGTCTCGTCTTACTGTGCGATCACGCCTCGAACGCACTTCCCGATCGCTATGGACGCCTTGGCCTTGCGCCCGCCCAGTTCGAGCGCCACATCGCCTACGATATCGGAGCCGCACCCTTAACGCGGCTCCTTGCAGCAGAACTCGGCTGCCCAGCGATCCTCACGCGCTATTCGCGCCTTCTCATCGACTGCAACCGTGGAACGGACGATCCGACCCTCATTATGCGGCTCTCGGACGGGGCCATCATCCCTGGCAATCGCGTG
>CAZSNH010000155.1:0-6740 GCA_964607855.1 uncultured Hyphomicrobium sp.
GGACCGCGGCCAGGTTGATCGCCCTTCCCGTTGCCCTGGAATGGGCGGAACGACGGGCGAAGATCCGGTGGCGATTACGAAACGGCGCGCTTTGATCGTGTATTCGCCTGCCTGAACGGTTCTCCGGTCGGTGAAACGAGCGGCACCCTGGATAACGCGCACCCCGAGCCCTGTGAAGCGCTCGACCGAATCGTTTGGCGCTATCGCTGCAATGACGCCGTGAACATGATCGTGGACGGCTCGATAATTGACGGCCGGCGCCACGGAGGCAATTCCGAACTTTTCGGAAGTGCGCATCAGCTGCGCCCTCTTGGCGGCGGCGATCAGTGCCTTCGATGGAACGCAGCCGTAGTTCAAACAGTCGCCGCCCATCTTGTGCTTCTCGATGAGGACGACGCTGCGCCCGAAGGAGGCAGCCGCAGCCGCAACCGACAGGCCGCCCGAACCGGCGCCGATGACACACAAGTCGGCGGTTATGACATCCGGGCGCTCGGATTTTGCCGCGGTACCCGAGCCACCGCCGGCGCTCGCCGGACCCATGTGAGCATCAGCCCCCGCATTCTTGCGTATTCCGGCTGCGACCGAGGCGTTAGACTGCTGCATGGCGCTGGCTCCATTTCTTATAGATTACGGGTATAAGCGCGACGATCCCGAGAAGGACGAACGCCGCGATAAGTTCGGACGTGATCAGGGCATTGGTATCGATCGAATAGGGGCAGGGATCAATGGAATCGGCCGCTGCCCTGGCGCGGCAAGCGTGATAAGCCGCATTCTGTGCTTCGACGACGCTTCCAAGCCCCGAACCAAGGAACGAGAAGGCTGCCGTTGCGGGGATGATGCCAAGGAACGTACCGATGACATAGGTGCGCAACGGGACGCCGAGCACTGCGGGCACGAGATTGACGACAAAGAATGGGAAGGCGGGCACTAGGCGAAGGAAGAGGAGGTAGGAGAGCGCGTTCTCCTTGAATCCTTCCGACAGCTTGGAGAGCCAGGGTCCGGCTTTCGCCGTCAACGCTGCACCGAACGAAGAGCGCGCAACGAGAAAGATAATGGTTGCGCCGATCGTTGCGGCGACGACGGTCGCTGGCGTCCCGAATTTCCAGCCGAAGAGAAGGCCACCAGACAATGTGAGTACGAGACCACCCGGCAACGAGAGCGCTACCGCCACGATGTAGATGAGCATGAAGATCGAAAGCGCGAGCACGAAATTCTCGGCGATATAGCCCCTGAGGGTCTCATAGTTGAGACCGATGGTCTTGAAGGTAAGGTACTTGTGCCAGCCCATCGAAAAGGCAAGCGCCATAAGGAGCACCAGGATAATGAGGGGTGCCCAGCGCGACAGCGCCGACGAGGCTGGACGCCCATCTTGGCTGGCCGTGTTGATCTGCATCGGACGTCCTCTCTGGGTAGAACTCAGTTGAGACTAGCGTGCAATGTCATTCAATAACCAATCGTACCCGTAATCGCCGATCTCGGTGATACTTTCGAGCTTTCGTTTCAATGCAGGCTCTGCATAACGCTTTAAATGCTCGAGAACACCAGCCTCCGAGCCGCCGAAGTCGTCCTCGAACCAGGAATAGATTGATGAAACGATGAGCTTTTCGCCATCAAAGCGAGCGCCGCGGGGAGAATTGACATAAGCGCGGGCGGCCGCGTCGAGTTGTGCGTCTAATTTTTTGCCGGTAAACGCTTCGTAACCCAGATTGGGGCAGCCGTAGGAAGCACAATTGACGGCGTAGTGGACACGCGCATCCTTGAACAGCGGGCGCAGTATTCCGTGTTCAATATCATCGAGCGAGAGTTCAGTTGCGCCAATCTTGAGAACCTTGGCTTTCCAAGGACCGCCCGTGACGGCCGCCACGACGCCGCCTCCCAGGCGAATGTCCTTGATGGACTTCACGGGATACTTGTCGAGAACAATATCGATGGTCTTGGCATTGTAGAGATTGGCCCAGAAAGCAAACTGCTCCGGCCGGTCGAGGCTCGCGACATCGACACCCTGCAATGCGCCAATGTAAGTCTTGAGATCCTGATGACTGATGGACTTGAAGCGCGCGTAATCGACGCGAGTGACGCCGTCGCTCCCGCTTGCGACATACGCTTTGAGTAAGCGGTCCCAAGGCGAGTGATCGACGACAGACGTGGAACCCTTGGTGGACGCGCCAAACGTTTCGGCCGGAGTTGCCGCCACGGCCGGCGGGATAATAGCGAGACCAGCGACAAAGAGTGTCAGAGCAGCCACGGCATTAGGATTGGAGCTCACGCGAAGGAAGTGGAACACGAATGTGGAGAAGCGGGCTGTTCTCATCTGCAACTCTCCTTGCCGGAGCGGGTGTGGGGGGTGAGGAGGCGCTTGTCGCACTTTCCGCCTAGCTTACGCCGTTGTCCGGGGCCAAGTTTCGGCACCAACAGCTTCGTGATCGGGCTTGCTCAAGGAGCGGTTGGAGCACCGCACCCGGTCACCAATCGTTGACTTGGCAGGCCCAGCCCAATATAAGCCCAAGCCATCCCAGATTGGTCGGCCCGAGGCGCGGCGAGTCAACCCCGCCATCACGACCTATGTTATTGATCGGCCAAGGAGTTTTTCCGTGAAACGGACATACCAGCCCAGCAAGCTCGTGCGCAAGCGCCGTCACGGCTTCCGTAAGCGCTCGCAGACCGCCGGCGGCCTCAAGGTGCTCGCTCGCCGCCGCGCCAAGGGACGTAAGAGACTGTCCGCGTAGCCGTTTCGAGACTTGTCCTGATACGGCCCTGTCGTTTTTCCGAGGCCCTGGTGGCACTCGTAACACTCAAGAAACGCTCCGAATTCCTCCGTGTCCGAGGGGGATCACGCTGGGCGGCGTCGGCATTCGTCCTCGAAACCAAGCCTAGAACGCCCGAACAGGGGAAAATCGCTCCTGGCCCCCGATTCGGCTTCACAATTACCAAGGCGCTTGGCGGGGCCGTGAAGCGCAATCGAATTCGTCGCAGGCTCAAGGCGGCCATCTCGGAGGTCTGCGAAAATGGCTCGCGCGCAAATCATGATTATGTCGTCGTCGCGCGCGCAGCCGCTCTCGATCAGCCGTTTGCCGAACTCAAGAAAGACCTTGAACAGGCCTTTCAAGGCGTGCATCACCCTCGCCAACGGCGCCAGCCCAACAACCGCCCCGCGTGACCCGGTGTCCCATTTCGTGCTCCGGCCCCGGTATGGTTCGACGTGGGCGGCGCAGCTCATCCCGCAGCCGCAGCTGCCCCGTGTACCAGTGGACCTAACCTGAGGCCTCTATGCAATCCCAAGATCCCGAAAGCCAAAAAAATCTCATGCTCGCGGTCGTGCTCTCCATGGCCGTGATGCTCGGCTGGCAGGTTTTCGTTGCGGGTCCGCAGATCCAGAAGCAGCGCGAGCAGATGTTGCGTGAGGAGGCGCAATCAAAAACCACCACGGCTGCAAGTCAGACCGGCGTGCAACAGGCCGAGCCTGCAGCTTCCGGAAAGGCCTCCGGAACCGCTGTGGCACCGGAAGCCTCCATGTCACCGGCGGCAACAAGGGACGAAGCGTTGGCACGGAGTCCGCGCGTCAAAATCGAAACACCCTCTCTCAATGGATCAATCGCTCTCAAGGGCGGTCTCGTCGACGATCTCACTCTCGTCAATTATCATGAGACCGTCGATCCCAAGAGCCCCAACGTGGTGCTGCTCAGCCCGTCAGATGCACCGCACGCCTACTTTGCCAAATATGGCTGGCTCAATGCCGGATCGGATCAGTCCAAATTGCCAACTTCGGAAACCGTATGGACGGCTTCGACGAACGGCCCGCTGACGCCATCCGCGCCTGCCACACTCGTGTGGGACAACGGTGAAGGTCTCATTTTCAAACGCACCTTCTCCGTCGATGACCATTATATGATCTCGGTAACAGAAGAGGTCGAGAACAAGTCGGCAAAGACAATCGTGCTGCGGCCCTTTGCGCTTATCTACCGGCAAGGCACGCCCAAGACTACGGGAGGCGTTCTGCACGAAGGACTAATTGGCGTTCTCGGAGACGAAGGGCTCGAAGAAATTACCTACTCAGACGCGCTTGACGACGGCCCAAGGGTCTTCAATGGCATGAAGGGCGGCTGGCTTGGCATTTCCGACCTTTATTGGGCGTCCACCCTCATTCCGGACCAGACAGTCGAGTATGACGCGACCTTCCAGGGCAAGAAGAATGCGGTGAAGGGTAAGGAATTCTTTACGGTCGATTACACTCTCCCCCCGGCCCAGATCGCTGCCGGTCAGACCTACACAATTAAGAGCAATCTCTACGCCGGTGCCAAACAGGTCAATCTTGTCGAAGGCTACGAGAAGTCCCACAACATCATCCTCTTCAACAAGCTCATCGATTGGGGCTGGTTCCACTTCTTCACCCGTCCGCTCAATTACCTCCTCACGTGGCTCTATGGAATTCTCGGAAACTTCGGCCTTGCAATTCTTGCCGTGACCGTGCTCGTCAAGGCCGCTTTCTATCCCCTGGCCAACAAGAGCTACGAGTCGATGGCCAAGATGAAGAAGCTTCAGCCGCAAATGGAAGCCCTCCGCGAGCGCTTCAAAGACGACAAGGCGCGCCAGCAGCAGGAGATCATGCAGCTTTATCAGAGGGAAAAGATCAATCCGCTGGCGGGCTGCCTACCGATCCTGGTGCAGATCCCCGTGTTCTTTGCGCTCTACAAAGTGCTCTTCATCTCGATCGACATGCGCCATGCCCCGTTCTACGGCTGGATCAAGGATCTTTCCGCTGCGGATCCAACCTCTATCTTCAATCTTTTTGGACTGCTGCCCTTTGCGGTTCCGGAATTCCTCCACATCGGAGCCTGGCCGGTCATCATGGGCATTACCATGTGGATCCAGATGCAGCTCAATCCGCCGCAGCCCGATCCGGTACAGCAGGCCATCTTCTCATGGATGCCGCTCATTTTTACCTTCCTGCTTGCGAGTTTCTCGGCCGGTCTCGTTATCTATTGGGCTTGGAACAACGTGCTCTCGATCGCACAGCAATGGGCGATTTCCAAGCGGCAGGGCGCCGAGATCCATCTCATCGATAATCTGAAGAAGACATTCGGGCCTGTTGCGGACTTCATCCGCAGGATAACGGGGCAAAAGCCCAAATAACGGACCGGAAGCGGGCCTGCTCCCCGCGGCGAGCGAAATTGAATGTCGTGCGAAAAGATCAAGGCTGAGGACATGGCCGCTGGTGAGCGCCTGTTTGCCTCGCCCACCACCTTCATCAAGAGTGTGCCCGACCTTCAGTTCCTGCCCCCTGCGGACCGCCCGGAAATTGCATTTGCCGGAAGGTCGAACGTCGGCAAGTCGAGCCTCATCAACGCTCTGGCGCGACAAAAGCAGCTCGCGCGCGCATCCAATACGCCAGGGCGAACGCAGGAACTCAATTTCTTTTGTCCGGCGCTCGGCGAGCTCTATCTCATCGACATGCCTGGTTATGGCTTTGCCGAAGCCCCCAAAGATAAGGTCGAAGTGTGGACGCAGCTCGTCAAGGAATACCTCGCGGGGCGACCGACGTTGGCGCGCGTCTTTCTACTGGTCGATGCGCGACACGGCCTCAAGAAAATCGACAAGGAGATCATGAGGCTCCTCGACGTCACCGCCGTGACGTATCAGGTTGTGTTGACCAAGGCGGACAAGATCAGTGAGCGCGCTTTGGGCGGGCTCATCGCCGCAACCGAGAAATCGCTCGCCTTGCACACGGCAGCCTTTCCGGCTGTTCACGTCACGTCGTCGGAAACAAATCTCGGAATTGCGGAGCTGCGGGCGATCATTGCGCGCATCACCGCGGATTACACACGCCGCGGCGGCGCTACCCGCCATTGAGTTTCTCAACGACCATACGGCCGAACGCGTAGACGTCCTCGCCGAAGCGGGCGAATAGGCCACCCACAACGGCAGCCATCATCCATCCGCCCCATTTCTTCATCGTCAGTCCGTAGTTAATGCCGACCTTCACTTCGATCACCTGATCGGGAAGGGCCGTATCAGCAATGAGACCGTCGGTGCCCGCCGTTCTGGCGGATACCAGAAGCTGAAGCCGGCGCTTGCCGCGCCCCTTCGGCGTCACCGACCACCGCCAGCTCGCGAAATCATCCGACATGACGCCCAGCACATTGTCGATCCATTGCGTCTCCGGTGACGCGGTCTCGATGTAGAAGCCGCCGTCGGGTGCCCTGAGCCGGACCGACATGGCGCGTGAGACCAAGATCTCATGGCGGGTCGGCGTTCCGGCTCCCTGTAGTCCCTCCGCGATGGCGCGCACATTGGCACGCGCAATGCGCGCTTCGACGATGACCGGCACGGCGACCCGCATGGAGCGGGGAATATTCTCGATGAGCTGTCCCGCCTGGACGTGGCCCTTTCCCGCCACCCGGCGCGCACCCGTTGCTGAGGCTTGCGGCGGAGATCCGGCTGGAGAAGGCGGTCGTGGTTGCTGGCGCGCCTGAGCAGAGTCCCAGGGTGGGGCTGGCCGGGCGGCGTTCGCGGGGCGCTCAGGCGCACCGAACGCGTCGGCAGGTGGCAGATATGGAGGCGGAACCCGCGGGGGCAAACCTCCCTGGACCGCGGGCGGATAACCGCTCGGTGGGGCCGGTGGGGGAGGCAGCGTCGACAGGCTCGGTGGCGGGGCCCGATGCGGGCGTGCCATTCCTCCCACCGGCTGAGCGTTTTGGGGTGCCGGCGCCCATCGCGGCTGATCGGGAGCTGGTGGAGCTGGC
>CAZSNH010000156.1:0-2485 GCA_964607855.1 uncultured Hyphomicrobium sp.
CGCCTGCACCTTGCCCAGGGAGACGTTCGAGGCGTAGCAGCCATCCTGGGTCGGCGCTGGCGAGTGGCCGGCAAGGTTGTAGGTGGCGCAAAGCGGGGAACAGTGCTTGGCTATCCGACGGCAAATATCCCGCTGCCGCGAGGCACTGCGCTCGCTCACGGCATTTATGCCGTCCATACGTGGGTCGACGGCAAAGCCCACGATGGGGCCGCCTATCTCGGCACGCGGCCCACGTTCGACAACGGCATGCCCGTGCTCGAGGTCTTCCTCTTCGACTTCAAGGGCGATCTCTACGGGCACGACATTGAAGTCGAATTCGTCGGTTTCGTGCGCGACGACAGGAAGTTCGACAATGCTCAGGCCCTCATCCGGCAGATGGAAGAAGACGTGACCAAGGCACGCAAAATGCTCGAAGAGTGAAGGTTTGGTCCGGCCCGGCGCGGAGACGTTATGCGCTTTGCCTCGCCCTCCCGGGGTTGCTAGAACACGCGGCACAATAGGCGAAGAAAGACCGGCAATGTCGAAGGACGAGAAGAAATCAGAAGGCGCGGGGCGCGACTGGAGCGAGACACTCTTTCTGCCCAAAACCGATTTCCCGATGAAGGCGGGCCTGCCGGAGCTCGAGCCGCGCCTCCTCAAGCGATGGAGTGAGATCGGCCTCTACGAAAAGCTTCGAGAGCGCTCGAAGGGGCGCGACAAGTTCGTCCTGCACGACGGTCCGCCTTATGCCAACGGCAACATCCATATCGGCCACGCGCTCAACAAGATCCTGAAGGACCTCGTGGTAAAGAGCCAGCAGATGCTCGGCTACGATTCCAATTTCGTTCCGGGTTGGGACTGTCACGGCCTTCCCATCGAATGGAAGATCGAGGAACAGTATCGCGAGAAAGGCAAGAACAAAGACGAGGTCCCCATCAACGAGTTCCGGGCCGAGTGCCGCGAGTTTGCCGCCAAATGGCTCGGCGTGCAACGCGAGGAGTTCAAGCGGTTGGGCGTCATCGGTGACTGGGATCATCCCTATTCGACGATGGCATTCTCCGCCGAAGCCATCATCGCACGTGAGATCATGGCGTTCGCGAAGGCAGGGCTTCTCTATCGCGGCTCGAAGCCCGTTATGTGGTCCGTCGTCGAAAAGACCGCGCTCGCCGAAGCCGAGGTCGAATACGAGGACTACCAGAGTGATCAGATCTGGGTGAAGTTTCCGGTCACTGCTGGCGCATCGGAAAAGGCGCTCGCGGGCACCAACATCGTCATCTGGACGACGACGCCTTGGACGATCCCCGGCAACCGCGCGGTCAGTTACTCTTCCAAGATTGCCTATGGGTTATACGAGGTCACAAAGGCACCAGATGGGAATTGGGCAAAGGAGGGCGATCGCCTGATCCTCGCCGAAAAGTTGGCAGCCGATGTCATGAAGTCCGCCAAGGTGGAAGCTTACGAACTTCGGGCAACCGTTGCGGGCGACAAACTGAAAAGCATCGTTACCTCTCATCCGCTGCGTTCACTCGGCTATGACTTCGACGTCCCTCTTCTCGACGGAGATCACGTTACCGACGATACCGGCACCGGCTTCGTGCATACGGCACCCGGCCACGGCGCGGACGATTACAACATCTGGACCGCCAATCAGAAGGCGCTGCGGGATCGCGGCATCGACACCACGATCCCCTTTACGGTTGATGCCGAGGGCGTATTCACGAAAGATGCCCCCGGTTTCACGGGTAAGCGGGTCCTGAAAGAAGACGGCGACAAGGGTGACGCGAACGATGCCGTCATCAAGGCGCTCGCGGAAGCGGGCAATATCATCGCGCGCGGGCGCTTGAAGCACCAGTATCCGCACTCCTGGCGCTCGAAAAAGCCGGTCATTTTCCGCAACACGCCGCAGTGGTTCATCTCTATGGATAAGGCCCCCGGAGACTCCCCTCCGGGAAGCCGGCCGCCGGGCACCAACGATGGGCGCACGCTTCGACAGATCGCACTAGACGAGATCAAGCGCACGGAATGGGTGCCCTCCGCCGGCGAAAACCGCATCACCGGCATGATCGCCAACCGGCCTGACTGGGTCGTCTCACGTCAAAGAGCCTGGGGCGTTCCGATCACCGTCTTTCGCCATATCGAGACCGAGGACATCATCCCCGGTCCCGATTTCGGCAAGTCGGAAGAACTCGTTCAACGCATCACGGCCGCCTTTGCCGAAAAAGGTGCCGATGTCTGGTTCGAAAAAGGCGCAAAAGAACGCTTCCTCAAGGGCCTCGTGCCCGACAGCCAGCTTGAGAAGTGGGAGCAGGTGCGCGATGTGCTCGACGTCTGGTTCGACAGTGGTTCGACGCACGCTTTCACGCTCGAGGACCCCGAGCCGCTCCTCTACCACGACGAGCCGATCTGGCGCGACGGCCGCCTGGTCGGCCGGACGACGTCGGGCGCCTACGGCCACACGATCGGCCGGGCGATCGCGCTCGGGTTCGTCGAGCACCCCGACGGCGTC
>CAZSNH010000156.1:2495-6739 GCA_964607855.1 uncultured Hyphomicrobium sp.
CCGAGCAATTCCCTGGTCTCGCCGGCATCTCTCGCGTGCACGATGGCGGCAAGGACCGCATCATGTATCTCGAAGGCTCGGACCAGCACCGCGGCTGGTTCCATTCCTCGCTGCTCGAATCCTGCGGCACGCGCGGACGCGCACCCTACGACATCGTGCTCACCCACGGCTTTGTTCTGGACGAGAAAGCGCAAAAGATGTCGAAGTCCTTGGGCAATGTCGTGGCACCTCAGGACGTGATGGCGAAGTCGGGTGCCGATATTCTGCGTTTATGGGTCGCTGCGTCCGACTATTCCGACGACTTGCGTATCGGACCCGAGATCCTGAAGACGTTCGTCGAAACCTACCGGAAGCTCCGCAACACGCTGCGCTGGATGCTCGGCGCACTTGCACATTTCGATGCGAGCAAGCAGGTGCCACGCAGCGGTCTTCCGGAGCTCGAGCGGCTTATGCTGCATCGCCTCGCCTGCCTCGATGACGAGATCAGGCGAGCATACAAAGCCTACGACTTCCGCAAGGTCATCACAGCGCTTTCGCAGTTCATGAATACCGACCTTTCGGCCTTTTACTTCGACGTCCGCAAGGATACACTCTACTGCGAAGCTTATTCGAGCCAAAGGCGGCTCGCGTCGCTGACGGTCATCGATCAGATTTTCGGCTGCGTCTGCGCTTGGCTAGCGCCGATCCTCTCCTTCACGGCCGAGGAAGCCTGGCTTGCACGTTATCCATCCTCAGACGGCTCGGTGCATCTCGCACCCTTCCCTGATGTTCCCGCTTCTTGGCGGGACGATGCATTGGCCGAGAAGTGGGAGAAGGTACGCGACGTGCGCCGTGTCATCACCGGGGCGCTGGAAATTGAGCGCGCAAGCAAACGCATCGGCTCCTCGCTCGAAGCGGCCCCTGAAGTCTACGTCACAGACACGGCCGCCCTCGAGGCGCTTCAAGGCATCGACCTCGCCGAAGTGGCGATCACGAGTAGCGCGACGCTCGTGCGCAAAGTCATCCCCGATGGTGCGTTTACACTCCCCGATGTCCCGGGTGTCGGCGTGGTGCCTAAACTTGCCGAGGGCAAGAAGTGCGCGCGCTCCTGGCGCATCACTGCGGACGTCGGATCTGATCCCGCCTATCCGGATATTTCCGCACGTGATGCGGCAGCCGTGCGCGAATTCGAGATGCGTGCGTGGGCGCACGGATCATGAGCAACGCAGAAGTAGCGTCCTGGTGGTGGGGTCCCTATTCCCGGCTGAGCCTCATCGTCGCCGTGGCGACCTTTGCAGTCGACCAAGCCAACAAGTGGTGGATGCTCGCCGTTTACCAAATTCAGCATCGCGGGCGGGTCACTGTGACCCCATTCCTAGACTTCGTTTTCGTGAAGAACACCGGCATCAGCTACTCGATGTTCGACCAGTCGAGTTATTCCTGGCAGTTGGGGCTTGCCGCCTTCGCCATCGTGGCTTGCGCAGCCCTTTGGATCTGGCTCGTCCGATCGGGAACCGGAAAATTGATGGCGTTCGGCCTCGGTCTCATCATTGGCGGGGCACTTGCAAATGCCCTCGACCGCGTGCTTCTCGGAGGGGTTGCAGACTTCTATTCCCTGCACGCTTTTGGATTTTACTGGTACGTCTTCAACATCGCCGACTGTGCCATTGTTGCCGGGGTGGGGGCGCTGCTGTATGAATGGCTCCTGTCGAGTCGCAATGACGCCGCAAATCCGTTGTAGCGCCTGAACTTGAGGGAGTGGGCTCCAAGCCCCCGCTCATCGGGAGACGAGAATGTCGAATTGGGGTCGCACAAGCGCCACCGCCATCACCCTTTCTGCCGTGGGCTGTGGATTGATCCTGGCTGGCTGCTCCATGGATGACGTCGCGTTCAACGGCAAGGTGTTTGACGCTGTTGGGTTAAACAGTTCCAGTAGCAAGGCCGCCGAGCCCAAAATGGTCGCGCGCGCGCCCCTTGTCGTGCCCCCTGCTGTCGATCGCCTGCCGGAACCTGGCGTGCAGCCGGCGGCGCAGGCAAGCCAAGCGGAACTGGCCGCCTTGAACGATCCTGAAAAGCTCGATCGCATCAAACGCGCCGATCTCGAACGCCAGCAGGTCGAGTACTGCAAGAAACACTACGAGGAACCAAGATTGCACGGCAATTACGATGTGGACGAAGTTGCTGGCCCGTTAGGTCTTTGCCGCGCCTCGTTCGCTTCCGTCTGGGACAACTTCAAGAAGAAGGAAGAAGGGCAGGAAGGCCAGGTTGAGAAGTAAAGCTCGCTTCACCCCTTCCGCTCCAACATTAGCGGCCATGAATTTACCTTCGCGCCCATGCTGATAAGGGCTTGGTTTCGCGTGACTTCCTGGGGACCAGCCGTTAACGCACCGTTCACAATCCACATAAACCGGTTGTCATTTGACAACCGGGCCTGCTCAACCGACATCAAGGGCTCGCTCGGATCGGCGTCCGGCGGCGCTAATCCCCACGATTCCTCAAGGATCGAGGCTCAAAAGAAATGACCCTTCACCATGGCGTAAGCCGGCTTATCAACCCGTTCCTGGCGCTCATCATCATGCTCGCAACTGCACCGTTCCCGGCTTCTGCCGCTGAAACCAAATCGCGTGTTTCCGAATTCACCCTCAGCAACGGAATGCGGGTGATTGTCATCCCGGATACGCGGGCGCCCGTCGTCACCCACATGGTCTGGTATCGCGTTGGCGCCGCCGACGAACCGAGGGGCGTATCAGGGATTGCCCACTTTCTTGAGCATTTGATGTTCAAGTCGACCGATAAGATCCCGATGGGCGAGTTCTCTAAAATCATCGCCCGTCTCGGCGGCCAAGACAATGCTTTCACCGGACACGACGCCACCTCCTACTTCCAGCGCATCGCAAAGGACAAGCTCGCCACAGTCATGGAAATGGAAGCCGACCGCATGGTCAATCTCCGCCTGACCGAGAAGGAGGTCCTCACCGAACGCGACGTCATTCTGGAAGAGCGCCGCTCCCGCATCGAGAACAACCCGTCGGCCATTCTCGAAGAACAGATGGACGCCGCACTCTTCTACTCGCATCCCTATGGCATCCCCATCATCGGCTGGGAGCACGAAATCGCCGCACTCAATCAGGAGGATGCACTGACCTACTATAAGCACTGGTACGCGCCGAATAACGCGATCCTCGTCGTTGCCGGCGACGTGACGGCAGAGGAAGTAAAGAGGCTCGCCGAGTCCATTTACGGCAAGATCCCCGCCAACCCCGCCGTCAAGTCGACGCGCGAGCGGCCGAAGGAACCTCCACACCTTGCCGCCCGGCGGGTTGAGCTCAAAGATGCGCGCGCTGGCAACGCCTCGTTCCATCGCGACTACGTTATGCCGAGCTACGCGACAGCAAAGCCCGGCGAAGCTGAAGCTCTCGACCTCATGGGCAAGATCCTCGCCGACGGCGCTACAAGCCGCCTCTACAAGCGCCTGGTCGTCGAGAAACAAGTGGCGTCCTCGGCAGGCGGCAGCTATTCCGGCGCCGCACTCGATTACGGTAAATTCTCTCTCTACGCGGTTGCCGCCGACGGCGTGGGCCTCGATAAGGTGGAAGCGGAGGTCGATGCCGTCATCGACGAAATACGCGAAAAAGGCGTCACCGCTGCTGAGCTCGAGCGCGCGAAAAATTCCTACATTGCCGACTACATCTACGAAAGCGATAACCAGATGACGCTGGCCCGCCGCTATGGCTGGGGAAGCGCCATCGGGCGGACGATCGCACAGATGGAATCTTGGCCAGATATGATCGCCAAGGTCACCCTGGAAGACATCAAATCCGTTGCCACCACCTACCTCGACGACCGGCGATCCGTAACAGGTATCCTTATTCCGACCGCACCTGCAGGGGGCGGCGGACCAGGCACGACCCCTGAAGTCAGCCGCTCACAGCAGTAAAATTCGGATCCCACTCATGAGGGTGAATGCTATGGCAGGCTTTATTGGGATAGGTGGCGCGCGCCGCGCGGCCTCCATCTGTTTCCTCTTATTTGCAACGATTGCCTCATTCTGCGGACACGCCCACGCCATGAAAATTCAAACCGTCACCAGCCCCGGCGGCATAGAAGCCTGGCTCGTCGAAGCGCATGGCGTGCCCATGATGGCCATGCGGTTCTCCTTCGAAGGCGGGAATTCCCAGGATCCTCCGGGCAAGGAAGGTGTCGCCAATTTCATCACAGCAATGATGGACGAGGGCGCCGGCGATCTCGTCTCGAGCGCGTTTCAG
>CAZSNH010000157.1:0-6674 GCA_964607855.1 uncultured Hyphomicrobium sp.
GCCGATTTCCTCGCCCAGGGCACGCTCTATCCCGACGTGATCGAATCGGTGTCCTTCTTCGGCGGCCCGACCGTCACCATCAAGTCGCACCACAATGTCGGCGGCCTGCCCGAGCGGATGAAGCTCAAGCTGGTCGAGCCGCTGCGCGAGCTGTTCAAGGACGAGGTGCGCGCGCTCGGCCGCGAGCTCGGCCTGCCCGAGAGCATCGTCGGCCGCCACCCCTTCCCGGGGCCGGGGCTGGCGATCCGCGTGCCCGGCGAGGTGACGCGCGAGAAGCTCGACATCCTGCGCCGCGCCGACGCGCTCTACCTCGCCGAGATCCGCGCCGCCGGCCTCTACGACGCCATCTGGCAGGCCTTCGCCGTGCTCTTGCCGGTGCGCACCGTCGGCGTGATGGGCGACATGCGCACCTACGAGTATGCCTGCGCGCTCAGGGCGGTGACCTCGACCGACGGCATGACCGCCGACTACTACCCCTTCGACCACGTCTTCCTCGGCCGCGTCGCCACCCGCCTGATCAACGAGGTGCGCGGCATCAACCGCGTCACCTACGACATCACCTCGAAGCCCCCCGGCACCATCGAGTGGGAGTAGGGGGATCGGCGGCCGGGCTTCGGTGCCGGTCTCAGGTTAGCCGCGTTCTTTGTCGGCGGTCGAACGTCAGCGCCCCGGCCGCGTGAAATTCTGGCGCGCGCGCTCAACTGCGGCTCGGACCACGCAGTCCTCAACGTGATCGTTGATCAGCCCCATCGCTTGCATGAAGGCATAGACCGTGGTCGGCCCGACGAACTTCCAACCCCGCTTCTTGAGGTCCTTCGACAGGGCAAGCGATACCGCGGAGGTGGCAGCAGTCTGCGGTCCTGCAAGCCGCTCCACGTCAGGTTCGTAACGCCAGATGAAGGCCGCCAGCGAGCCTTCCTGTTCGACGAGTTCCTGAGCCCGTCTTGCATTGTTGATGACCGCTTCGATCTTTCCCCGATGGCGGACGATGCCTTCATCCTTGAGCGGACGGTCGATGTCGCGCCGGGTGAAGCGCGCTATCCAGTCGAAATCGAAATCATGGAACGCCGCGCGGAAGTTCCCGCGCTTGGCGAGGATGGTGCGCCAGCTCAGTCCGGATTGAAAGCCCTCCAGGCTCAATTTTTCGAACAGGCGATGATCGTCGCTGACCGGGAAACCCCATTCGGTGTCGTGATAGCCGAGGAACTCCGGCGCGGCGCCGCACCAGCGGCATCGCGGTTCGCCGTCCGGACCCAATATCGTTGCGCTCATGCGTCTGGTGTCCCCGCATCGAGAAGATCGGGTGGATGCCGTTCAGGCGAGCAGAAATTTCAGCCGCTCATCGGCTCTTGACGGCGCGATTTCGAGAATTTCCGCGCTCGCGACATTCGCCGCGACGAACGGGTCGTCGTTCACCCTGCTTCGAAGAGCCGACAGCGACGTATTATGCGCCACAATCCCGCCGCCCAGATTGGGCTGAAGGCTGCCGGCGAGCAAAAAGACGCCGTCATCAAAACCGCGTTCGATCCATTGTTTATGGCCTTCCATGAATTCGCCGGCTTGGCGTTTGTTGCCGGAAAATCTGAGCAGTACGACAAACATTGGTTTGCTCCCCTCCAAACCCGGCGCGCCGGTCACCGGCCTGCCTGCCGCCACGGCGAAACGCGCCTCTCCCGCCTCGCGCGCTGGCCCGCCCTTTGCCGGTCGCGTGCATGGCGCGCGGCGATTCCCGTGCACGATCCCAGCCAGTCGCACATCTGCTGCACTTCGCGCTTGATGAATTTCTCGTCGCGAAAAGCGTTTGCCAGCGTGGCGACACCCTGGCTGCGGGCGAGAAGATGCATTGCCAGTGCGTCGGCGTCTGCCGCGCGGCCGAGCAGCGTGAATTGTCGGCGCAACCATGTGCGAAACAGCGCAAAGAGCCCGTTCGCCTCGGCCCGGGAGGCATGATCGAGCTTCGCAAGCTCGGCGCACAGCGTGCCAACCGGGCAGCCGTAACGGCCTATATCGGCCCGGTTGGCGATCAAGATATGGATGAAGCTCCGGATGCGATCCGCCGGTCGCTTCCCTTCGATTTGCCACTGCTCCAACATCTTCCGGGTATTGGCCAGACGTGCAGCGATCACGGCATCGAGGATTTCATCCTTGGTCTTGAAGTGATAGTAAAAATTGCCGCGCGAGATTCGCACGACATCCGCAATGTCGGAGAACGAGGTGTGCTCGAAGCCGCGCCGATAGAACAACTGATCGGCGGCTTCGACAATGCGATCGCGGGTTGTCTGGTCGTTCATGAAACCACCTCCCCGGCCAACCGCGCCTCGGGCCACGGTCATTCGGTTGGCGAGTGTCAGGCCGCCGAGCTGAAACGGCTCGAACATGCCAGCGGATACGGAGACCGCGGCTTGCCGCCCAGCGAGTAGGACGGTCGCCCTACATACTAGGCTTGGGCGAACGTCCTAACGTGTCAAGGGCGGGGCCGGGCGCAGGAAAGACGGAGCGGCCGCCGAAGGAGTCCCCGACGGCCGCCTTGGGGAGTGGCGGCGCCTGTTATGACGTTGCCGCGGCTTTCCGCAGACCATGGTGCTCCATAGCGGCAAGGACGGCGACGGCGCCGGCCTGGGCGAGGATCGCCGCCACGCCCAGGCCGTTCGGCGCGACGATCAACGCGACCACAACGCTGGCGAGGACCCAGCCGACATTGCCGATGACGACCAGCCAGACGAGCGGCCGCTGGAAGGGGTTGCGCACCGCCGCCGCCACCATGATCGCCGCGCAGGGAAAGAGCAGCAGCCCGGCATGGAAGAGCAGGGGCTGGGGCACGGCGGGGAGCCCGGCGACGGAGCCGACCGAACCGGCCGGATCGGTAGCCACTCCGCAGAACAGCCGGAGCGGACAATGTCATCACATAACAGCAATCTTGGTTGACAATGTCATCGCGCATCGCCATATTTGATGCATGCGAGACGACCGCTACAGAGGCACGTCTCTTCCACGGCTCGTGCGGAAGCTGTGTCGGATGGCCGAGCGGCAAGCTGATCGTGCCCGTCCTGATTTGCCGTGCCAGCAAACGGTGGCTGCGCTTGTTTCCGATGCGGATCGGGAGGTGTCACCGGACTTTCGCCGAATGCTGAGGGAGCATGATGCAGCGCCTAGCCTTTTCGGCCCGAGCGAATTGACGACCGTGGCCCGAACCCCGCTGGAGGCTGACATAGCTCGAAATATTGAGCTCGGCGAAGGCATCGCTTCAACGGACGCGATTTGTGATGCGCTCCGTCGCCGCGGAGAGGGATATGCCCGAGAACAGAAGTGTCGGCTCGTGGCCCGTCGTCACCCGTACGCGACCGTTGCATCGGAGAGCGTCAAAAAGGCTTGTAATGATAGCGCGCCGGTCGCAGCTACCCTGATCCTGACTGGCCAATCGGCCCCCAAAGCCAACAAGCGCGTTCGGTTGTCTGAGAATCTGCTTGCGCAGCGGACCAGCGGAGCGGGTCAATGAACGCCTTTGCCGCCACGAGGCTTCTGCGGGTGGTCGACGGCCTCTCGTCCGACGCCAGTCAAATCGCTGTTCTTGGTCGAGATATCAGAACCTCTCCAGAGAAAATCGCCCGCTACTGTGTGACGGGACACGAACCGATCTACGAAGATCTCGCCACCTTGGTCGAGAGTATGGCCTTTTGGGATCGTCGGATCGTGCGGAGGCGAACTGAGGGGTGGCCCCGCGAACTCGCAATTCAGGTGCCTGTGTATGAATACGGTCAGTTTCAACATGGGGCGATTGTCGAGGCTCTAACTGACGCCGCGCGGTTCTTAACGGGCGATCAGTGGCGCTTCGAATTCGTCGCTCGCAAGGGACCGGCACCAAGTCGTCAGGGAGTCCTGGATCTGCCTCGGGTCGCGATGAAGCACGTCGTGCCTTTCAGCGACGGGCTGGACTCTTTTGCTCAGGTTCAGCTCTCCGTGCGCGAGCATGGAAGAGACGCGGTTATGCTCGTTCGCTCAGGCCTCGGTCGAGATCGTATCTTCCCGAAGCTGGTTAACCTTCGCGTGCCGCGAAAGTTCGGTGGCGCGCGTTTGCGAGAGGTGAGCTATCGGACCCGGCCTCTTGTCTTCTACACTTTCGCCGCGATAGGCGCTGTGATTACCAACGCGGATACGGTCGCGGTCGGAGAGAATGGGCAAGGTTCCATCGGTCCAGCATGCTTACCTTTTTCGGATGAATGGTGGTTCCGAAGCGCACACCCCGCGTTCATAAGGCGCTGGTCGAAGTTTCTGCGACTTGTTCTCGGCCGACCAATCCAATTTGAACAACCGCAACTCTGGAGGACCAAGGGCGAGGTTCTATCTGATATCCGAGGCGCGGGACTTATGGCAGGTTGGGAGCAGACGACTTCATGCTCCGCCCGCCCCAGAGATCGATATGGCCGTCATGGGTGCGGCATATGTGGCGGCTGTTTCCTGCGCACGGTTGCTGCTCATGCCGCGAGCCTTCCCCCTGTAGACAATGCATTCGATGTCTACGGGGCGGACGACATTGCCGTCCATCGGGATGGACGCCAAAGTCGAATGACGCCCGTCGAACGCGCGGTCGCCGTCAGGGCCATCGCTGCGATGGCAGAATTCGCGTGCTTGACTGATGCACGAAGCGGTGCATTGACGATCCAGCGTGAGGCGCGCCTGATCGACCCGGCCGATCCAAGTGCGGCGGAGGCCAAGCTGTGCAGATTGCTCCGGCAACACCAGTCCGAATGGAATGCGTTCATGAATTCATTGCCCGAGAGATCGTGGGTTCGTGAAATTGTGGGCCAACTATGAATAGTCTTGGTCCTGCCGAACTCGGTGAACGGCTTCGCGGAGCGCGCTCAGGAGCAAATCTGACGCAAGACGCGGCGGCCGCGTCCCTTGGCATGGCCCGTACCACGCTGGTGGCAATCGAGAAAGGACAGCGGCCTGTCAGGCCCGAGGAACTGTTGGCCTTCGCGCGCCTTTATGGCGTCAGCGTGGGAAAGCTTACGTCCCCAGACGCAATACACGTCGATCTCTCAGCCAAGTTTCGGCGCACTGAAGGACGGGAGGCGTCTAAGGCGGTCACCGAGGCGCTTAGCCTGCTCAATCGCCTGGCCACCGGCGCGGTGCAGTTGGAGCGTTTGCTGGGTCAAGAGCTTCGCACTGACTACCCGCCGCCGATCCGCATCAATCCGCAGATTGTTAATCAACAGGCAGAGGACGCCGCCAACAATCTGCGGACGCGTCTTGGTGTAGGCTTGGGTCCGATCCCCGACCTCATCAGCCTTCTTGAGCTTGAGCTTGGCATGAGGATCTTCTTCCGGCCGCTCCCCTCTCAAATCTCCGGCCTGTACGCCTTTGACGCGGTAATTGGCGCTTGTGTACTTATCAATGCTAGCCACCACTGGAAGCGTCGGGTTCAAACTGCAATCCATGAGACCGGACACTTCGTGTCTGACCGCTCGCACGCGGACATCCTCGAAGAGGACGAGGTCTCCGTTTCTGTTGAGGAGCGCTTTGCGAAACGATTTGGATCGGCGTTCCTGATGCCCGCGTCAGGCGTGCGCGCGCGCTTCGAACAAATCGTCGGTTCCGAAAACCGTTTCGACGTGCGTGAGCTGATCTTATTGGCTCACCAATTCGGCGTTGCAACCGAGGCCATGTGCCGGCGCCTAGAGGAATTGGGCATACTGCCCCAAGGGACTTGGGATTCCATACGAGACCGAGGCTTCGCCAGCGATCTCGAACGCAGCGTTCTCGGTGAAGTGAGCTCACCACCGAAGCCGCTGCTTGTTCCAGCTCGTTTGGCCTATTTGGCTTCTATCGCCCTGGATCGTGGGTTGCTTTCGGAAGGACAGCTATGTGACCTATTGGCTGTCGACCGCCTGGGGTTGAGGGACGCTCTAGCGCCGTTCGAGGCTGAAGAGGTCGTGTCCTTGCGTGCTTAACCCAACCTCATGCAAAGGCCTCGTGCTCGACACGAGCGTCTGGATCAATCTCCTGGCGACCCAGGCAATGGAAGCGGTGCTCGACGCGCTGGCAATTCCGTGCCATGCGCCCGAGCAGGTTGTGAAGGAGGTGAAACTCCACCCTGCGACCGGTGTGGTGTTCTCGGCTGCGGATCATCCATTGCGACAGAACTCCCCGAGCATCACGGTCGTCTCCCTAGAGGTTGGCGAGCTGGATTTATTCCTTGAAATCGTCGGCGCGCCCGCTACCGATGCGCTTGGGGACGGCGAAGCGGCATCCATTGCCGTGGCAGCGTCCCGCGGCTTGGACCTTGTCATCGATGACAGGAAGGCACGGCGCATTTTGAGGGAGCGGTTCAGCCAAATCCGAACCCATTGGACAGTAGACCTCCTGCGGGCCCATTCAGTGGTCAGCGCACTCGGTCGTGGCCTCGCCGACGAATGCCTTGCGAAAGCGCAGCGCTTCGGGCGGATGCATATGCCGCGCAATCAATAGCGGCACTGGCGGGTGACTTGGGCCCCTATTCTCGGCAGCCCAGGATTGCAACGGCATCGTTGACAGTCTTCAGGTTTACGTAATCCGACGTCCGCATCAATGACAATGGTTTACGTGATTCGTAATTGATGGAGTGGGGATAGGGGCCTGCGCGCCCGCCGAAGCCGTGCCCGGCTTCGCCGGCGCCCCTCACCCTTTGTTAACCG
>CAZSNH010000158.1:0-385 GCA_964607855.1 uncultured Hyphomicrobium sp.
GGCCTTCCTCATGATGGGACTAAACGGAATCTCCGCGATACTCGCGAGCCTCGGGGGAGCGCTGTTTGTGATCATCGTTGTCGCTAGCGTCCTGTTTGGGAAGAAGGTCGACTCGCGCAATGCCGTTTCAGCGCTTGGTCCGCTCTCAAGGCCGCAGGTCGGGAGCGAGGTCTCAACATACGGCAATGCCGGCACGTGGCATTTGCCAGGGACCTACATCCTGGTGTCGGTCTTCTTTGTGACGTTTGCCCTCTACTACTTCGTCAACTGGAAGTACCTCTCAGACCTGTGGCCCATGAGGTGAGGATGCGCACCGCCCCTAACCTTTAGGTAGGCACATGCGTCCCTGGCTTATTATGTTGGCTGCGCTCCTTTTTGCCACGCC